>NZ_JBICUP010000056.1:0-38234 GCF_043198215.1 Micromonospora sp. NPDC048830 | reverse complement strand
TTCCGGGACGGTGGATCAGGTGCGGTCCGAGCTGGGAATCCAGGGCCTGGCCCCGGAGGAAAATCCCCCGGATTTATCCGTGGGGATCGTTAAGCGCTGCTCCTCGGTCGTTGGCCGTTGACAGGCTGCCCCTGTCGTAGGTGCTCGTCGGCGATACGGATGGCGAGCTCCGCGTCGACGTGGGTGTACCAGGTGTCGTCCGGGTGCACGACGACGAGGGGGCCGAGGTTGCAGGGGAACACGCAGCCGGTGGCGGTGACCAGTACGTCGTCGTCGCCCAGGCCGTGACGGGCGAGCCGGTGCGTGAGGGCCTCGGCGACCTCGTTCGCCCCGTAGGCGGTGCAGCGGGGTCCGCGGCAGACCCGGACGTGACGCGCCACCAGCAACACGTGCCGGGTCACGACGCGGGCGGGTGGTAGGTGACGGTGGGCCGTCCGGTGACCGGGTGTGTCGCGACGTCGGCCCGCACGCCGTACACGTCGGCGAGCAGTTCGGGGGTGAGGACGTCGGCGGGGGCGCCGGCGGCGACGACCCGCCCCGCGGCGAGGACGACCACCGTGTCGCAGAACATGGCGGCGAGGTTGATGTCGTGCAGCGCGGCGAGGCTGGTGATGCCGGCGCGGCGGACCAGGTGCAGCAGGTGCAGCTGATGGCGGATGTCGAGGTGGTTGGTGGGCTCGTCGAGCAGCAGCAGGCGCGGTTGCTGGGCCAGCGCGCGGGCCAGCTGCACCCGCTGCCGCTCGCCGCCGGAGAGGGTGTGCCAGCGGCGGTCGGCGTACCCGTGGAGGTCGACCCGGGCCAGCGCGTCGGCGGCGACGGCACGGTCGGCTGCGCTGTCCGACCACCGCGAGCGACGGTGCGGGATACGCCCGAGCAGGGCCACCTCGGTGACGGTGAGATCGAGGTCGGTGTCGGCGTGCTGGGCGAGCAGTGCGGCGCGGCGGGCGAGGGTGGCTCGGGGCAGGGTGGCGACGTCGTCGCCGTCCACGATCACCTGCCCGGCGTCGGGTGCGGCGAGGCGGGCGACGACGCGTAGCAGGGTGGTCTTGCCGCAGCCGTTGGCGCCGAGCAGCCCGACGAGGCTGCCGGCCGGCACGGCGCAGGTGACGTCGTCGAGGATCCGTCGGGCCGCGACCGACAGGGAGACGCCGGTGACGGTGAGCATCAGCCGCCCACCCGCTGGCGGTTGAGCAGCACGACGAAGGCGGGCACGCCGAGCAGCGCGGTCAGCACGCCGACCGGCAGTTCCCGGGGCGCGAACAGGGTCCGCGCGGCCGTGTCCACCCAGACGAGGAAGATCGCGCCGCCGAGGACGACGACGGGCAGCAGCCGGCGGTGGTCGGCTCCGGTGAGGAACCGGGCGGCGTGCGGCAGGATCAGCCCGACGAAGCCGACCGCACCGCTGATGGCGACCAGCGCCGCGGTGAGCAGCGCGGTGGCGACCAGCAGCAGCCACCGTACCCGGGTGACCGGGACGCCGAGGCTCGCCGCGGCGTCCTCGCCGAAGGCGAAGGCGTTGAGGGCGCGGGCGTGGGCCGCCAGCAGGATGAGCACGGCGGCCAGGACGGGTGCGGCCCAGGCCAGGGCGGTCCAGTCGACGCGGGCCAGCGAGCCGGAGAGCCAGAAGGCGATGCTCTGGGTGGCGTGCGGGTCGGCGACCCAGACGATGGCGAACGAGGTGGCCGCCGCGCAGAGCTGCGCGACGGCGACCCCGGCCAGCACCACCCTGGTCGGCGCGAGCGCGGCTCGCCCGCCGGAGACCGCGACCACGACGGCGAACGCCGCGAGCGCGCCGGCGAACGCGCCTCCGGTGAGGGCGGCGACCCCACCCCCGAGGCCGACGACGAGGACCGCGACCGCGCCGAGCGACGCCCCGGAGGAGACCCCGAGCAGGTACGGGTCGGCGAGGGGATTGCGGGTGACGGTCTGCATCACCGCGCCGACCGCGGCCAGCCCTCCCCCGAGCACGGCCGCGCCGAGCACCCGCGGCAGGCGCAGCTGCCAGACGATGTGCTCGCGTAGCAGCGGCACGTCGGCGTCGGCGAGACCGAGGCGGTCGGCCAGCACCGCCCACACCGTCGTCACCGAGATGTCCGCCGGGCCGAGCGTGACGGTGACACCGATCGACACGATCAGGGTCGCGAGCAGGGTGACCAGCAGCCCCGTGTCGAATCGGCGTGACCGGGTGGCCTCGGCGACGCCGGTGGCCTCGACGGTGTGGCCGGGTGCGGCCGTACGGGCCAGCACGGCGCTCAGCTGCCCGCTCCGGGTAGCGCCGCTACCCCCTCGGCCAGCGCCTCGACACCCCGCACCACCCGCACTCCGGCCGAGGTGGACGAGAAGGGGATGACGACGAACCGCTGCCCGGCGACCGCGGGCAGGTTCTTCAGGGTGGGGTGCCGGGCCAGGAAGGCCTTCTTCGCGGCGGCCGGGTCCCAGGTGGCGTCGACCAGCACGATCACGTCGGGGTCACGCTCGATGGCGGTCTCCCAACTGGTGTCGGCCCAACTGCCGGAGAGGTCGCCGAAGGCGTTGCGGACCCCCACCGCCGACATGATCATGTTGGGGCCGCCGCAGCAGGCGCCCACGCTCGGCGCGTCGGTACCGGCGTCCCACCAGAGCACCGACACCTCGCGCGCGCCGCCGAGCCGGACGGCGGCTGCGGCGATGCGGGCCCGCTGGTCGGCGATGAGCTTCTCCGCCCGTTCCGGCACCCCGAAGACGGCGGCGACGTCCCGGATCTCGGCGAACACGTCGTCGACGGTCAGCGTCGCCGGCCGGTGCTGCTTCGCGCAACCGGCCGATGAGACGTACGTGCCGACGCCGAGCCGCGCGAGTTCGGCGCGGTCGCCGACGCCCTCGTCGCCGAAGGCGCTCTGGAACGAGGCGTAGACGAAGTCCGGTTCCGCGTCGAGCAGGGCCTCCCGCGACGGGTACCTCTCCGACAGCACCGGCACCGACGCGTATGCGGCGGCGTGCTCGGGCAGGATCGCGTCGTCGAGGTACGCGGTGCCGGCCATCCGGTCGGCCAGGCCGAGTGCCAGCAGGATCTCGGTGGCGGGCTGGTTCAGGCTCACCGCCCGCTGCGGGGGTGCGGCGACGGTGACCGGTGAGCCGCAGTTGGTCAGCGTCACCGGGGACGCCGACCCGGCGGCGGCGGTGGGTTCGTCGTCCGCGGCGCAACCGCCGAGCAGGACGAGCACGATGGACAGTGGCGCGGCAACGCGCCGGGACAGGGTGGACCGCATGGCGCGTACGCGCATCGGGACCGCCTTCCAGCACCTCGTGGACGGGGCAACGCAGTGCCGTGGCCGGTCTCCTGGCTGACGGGAGGTGCGTCCGTGGCCGGCCTTCCCAGGCGCGTGGCGCCCAGTGACCTCGAAAGGACGAGGGCCGCGGACTTCCCGATCACAGTGGCGAGGGCCGCGCCGGCATCGCACCGGCTTCCCGTACACCACGGCGGCCCCACTGTAGCCGGTGACCCATCCGGCCGCTACGGCGGCCGTGGGTCGCCTTCATTGGCTGGCGAGAGCGCCGGCGGGAGCGTCGGTGAGGTGCGTTCCGGATCAGCCAGGAGACGGCGAAGACCACCCCGACCATGGCGAGGGCGCCGGAGCGGCCGCGCCCCTGCAGTCGGCGGATCACGACCATCTGCGACACCACGATGACCACCCATTGCTCGCCACCCGCCACAAACATAAATATGCCCATATCCCACAGCCTCTATCGACCGGCTGACCGGCGGCGGTACGGTCCTACCTGCACGACGCTCTCGCACCGACCGCACGTCGCGTCGGGTCCTTCGACCGGAAGGCGGCACATGACACGTCAGAGTTCTGGAACATTTGGGGGCCGGCGGGTGCTCGGCCTGATGGCCGCAGGGCTGTTCCTGGTCGGTGCGCTGCCCGGCACGGCCTCGGCAGCGGAGCCCGACCCACGGGTCGGGCTGGGCGCCGGCTGGCTGGACGCGCAGTCCGCGATCAGCGGCCTGGAACACGTGGCCCACCGCGACAAGCCCGCAGGTTTCTTCGACCCGACGAACCCCGGCACCAGCCGGTACGCCAACTCGGACCTCGCCTTCGGCGGCGGGTACGCGTTCCTCGGCAACTACAACGGGTTCAACATCGTCGACGTCTCCAACCCCACCGACCCGGCGCTCGTCACCAGCGTCGTGTGCCCCGGCGGGCAGGGGGACATCTCCGTGCACGGCAACCTGCTCTTCATGTCCGTCGAGGAGACCCGCGGGCGGGTCGACTGCGGCACGGACCCCAACGTGGGCACCCGCTTCCAGGGCGTCCGGATCTTCGACATCAGCGACGTACGCAACCCGCTGCAGGTCGCTGCCGTCCAGCTGTGCCGCGGCTCGCACACGCACACCGTGGTGACCGACCCGGACGACGCGGCCAACGTCTACGTCTACGTCTCGGGCACGACCACGCCGCGGCCGGCCACGACCATGGAGGGCTGCAACGACAATCCCGCGACGGGCGAGAACCCGGTGCGGTGGCGGATCGACGTCATCAAGGTGCCGCTGTCGGCGCCCCAGCAGGCCGCCGTCGTGAACCAGCCGAGGCTCTTCACTGATCCCGAGACGGGCCGGATCGACGGCCTGCAGAACGACCCGCCGACGCCCCTGCACCCGTCCGGCACCGCCTGGTCGCCCACGCCCAGGACCCAGGCCTGCCACGACATCACCGCGTACCCGGAGATCGGGCTGGCCGCCGGCGCGTGCCAGGGCAACGGCATCCTGATCGACATCTCGGACCCGGCGAATCCCCGCCGGATCGACGAGGTCGCCGACCCGAGCTTCGCGTACTGGCACTCGGCGACGTTCAACAACGACGGCACCAAGGTGGTCTTCACCGACGAGTGGGGCGGCGGCGGCGCCGCGCGCTGCCGCGAGACGGACCAGCCGCAGTGGGGCGCCAACGCGATCTTCGACATCGTCGACCGGAAGCTGGAGTTCGCCAGCTACTACAAGCTGCCGGTCCCCCAGACGACGCTGGAGAACTGCGTCGCGCACAACGGATCGCTCATCCCGGTGCCCGGCCGGGACATCATGATGCAGGCCTGGTACCAGGGCGGCATCTCCGTGTTCGACTTCACCGACTCCGCGAACCCGCGCGAGATCGCGTTCTTCGACCGCGGGCCGATGGACGGCACGCTGTTCCGGTTCGGTGGGTTCTGGTCGGCGTACTGGTACAACGGCAACCTCTACGGAAACGAGATTTCCCGCGGGTTCGACGTGTTCAAGCTGGTTCCGAGCGAGCACCTGTCGCCGGCGGAGATCCAGGCGGCCGCGCAGGTGCGGTTCGACCAGTTCAACGCCCAGCGCCAGCCGAAGGTCACCTGGACGCCGAGCTTCGCGCTCGCGCGTGCCTACTTCGACCAACTGGTACGCGCCGACGCGATCGGTCAACCGCTGCGGTTCCAGGTCGACGAGTTCCTGGCGCGCGCCGAGGCGTTCACGGCCAACGGCGACCGGGACGCCGCAGTCGCCCAGTTGCGGGCGGTCTGCAACAAGCTCGACGGTGCCGGGCACCAGAGGCTGAAGCAGTCGATCCTGGATCTGGCCGCGACGCTGTAGACACTGGCCTGACCGGAGGGGCACCGCGACTCGAGGCGATCGAGCCGCGGTGCCCCTTCCCATTTCCTCTCGGCGGGCGCGGGCGTCAGCCCAACTCGGCCAGCATCTGCCGCATCCGTTCGATCTCGATGCTCTGGTCGGAGTCGACCTCACGGGCGAACTGGTCGCTGGCCGGCTCGAGCCCGCCGCCCGTCGCGTAGAGTTCCCGCACCATCGCCAACGCCCCCTCGTGGTGGCGGATCATGAGGGTCAGGAAGAGCCGGTCGAACTCCGCGCCCCGCGCCTGCTCGAGCTGGTCGAACTGCTCGCGGGTGAGCATCCCGGGCATGAGCTTGCCGTGCCCGGCATGACCCGCCTGCGGCCCCGCGCTCGGCACGTCCCGCTCCTCCAGCCACCGCTGCATCCGCGTGATCTCCTCACGCTGCGACGCGTCGATCCGCTTGGCGAGCAGCGTCAGGTCGGGGTTGGTGGTACGGCCCGACACGAGCGCGGTCATCTCCAGTGCCTGCGCGTGGTGCGGGATCATCCCCTGGATGAACAGGGTGTCGGCCGCGGTGAACCTGGGCGGCGGGACCTTGGACAGGTCCTCCCCCGACAGGGTCCTGCCCGGCTGGCCCGGCGCACCCGGCTGCACCACGTGCGAGCTCGGCGGCCGGTACGGCGGGTCGTCGCCGCCGGCCAGGAGGGCGACGGTGACCCCCGCGCCCAGGGCGACCGTGGCGACGACGGCTGAGACGACCAGGCGACGAGACAGGGGCATCGTTCACGAACCTATCCGAGCGTGCGCTCCGCGGAGGTGAGAGCCATAGTGCCACGTCCGGGAGTCGTGGATGTCGCACTGCGGCCGGGGCGCCGGGCCGGGAGTGGCCCGGCGTCCCGGCCGGCGGCCTACCGGGGGGCGCTGCCGAACGCGCTGGACAGGTACGCCCGCGAGTCCGCGATGGCGCCCTCGATGATCGCGGCCGCTTTCCGGGCCTCCTCGGGCCGGTGCGCGGCCTGCACCTGTAGCCGGAACCGGGACGACCCGGTCGGCGTGACCGGGAACTCCACCATGAACGCGAGCACCCCCCGGTCGAACAGCAGCCGGTTCGCCGTCCGGGCGAGCTTCTCGTTGCCGATCAGCAGCGGGACGATCGGCGACGGCTCGCCCATGCAGGTCAGGCCCCGACCGGTCAGCTCGTCGCGCAGGGCGTGGATCGCGGTGAACAGCCGGGCGCAGCTCGTCGCCCTCGGGGACCGGATGATCCGCGCGGCCTGCTGACCACCGTCCGTCAGCCCCTCGTCGAGATGGGCCTGCTCGCCGCCCGCACCGTACTGCGCCTGTCCAGGCACGAGAAGATCGAAAGCCCCCGGGTGGAACTGGCCACCGAGCTGATCGTCCGCGACAGCACGGCCCCGCCGCGCGGCTGAGCCACCCGGGTCGCGGCTCAGAGCCGGCCGGCGACCGTGCGGGCCAGGTCCGCCAGGGGCTTTCGGTACGTGGCCGGGTCGTCCGTACGGACCAGCCGGATGGACACCCACACCCCGCCCTTGCTGACGAAGACCGCGCCGTCCTCGGCGTACGCCTCGTCGCCGGCCCCGGCGATCGGGGTGAACTCGTGCCCGAGATCGCGGTCGACGTCGTAGATCTTCTTCGCGCCGTCTCCGACGAACACCTCCACCTGGGCGGTCGGGCCGGTGACCGGCCCGGTGTAGGTGCAGCTCTCCCGGACCGCCACCGGGTCCTCCAGCTCGGTGCCGGCCAGCTTCTCCGCCTCCTGCTTGGACACCAGCGCGCACGCGTCCGGCGTCGCGGGGTCGACAGTTCCTCCGCCGCCGGCTCCGTGGGCAGCGGGTCGTCGGTCGGCGCGGAGGTGGCCGTCACGCCTTGGCCGCCGCCGGCCGCCGGGGTGTCCCCGCCCCGCCGAGGTCGATCGCTCCGCAGCCGGCGAGCGCGGTCGCGGCCGCCACGGAGGCGAGGGTGGCGAGGGCGCGGCCGCCGCGGCGCCGGCCCGTTCCGAGGTACGTCATCATGGGGTCGTCTCCTGTCGTGGGGTCGGCTGCCGGCGCTCGGGCGTCGCGGGAGCTTCGAGTTCGTGGGGCCCGGTCCCGGGTGGATGGATCCACCGGGCCGGAATGAGGCGGTCGACCCGCCAGGCCGTGGCCTCGGCGGCGGCGGCCACCACGTCGGCGTCGGGGCCCTCGACCAGCGCGATCACCACGTCGTCGGTGGGTAGCTGGACGACGGCGACCAGCCGGCAGTCCGGGGTGCCGAACGCCGGCCTCGACCCGTCCGCGTCGGGCGAGCAGTCGTACCGCTCCAGTGCGAACAGGTGTGTGGTCATGACCCGAGGCTAGGTCGCGGCGGTCGACCGGGAATCGGGCGTTTCCCTATGCTTGCCGATCACCCCGGCCGGTGCGGCGCCCGGAGGCGTCACGCACCCGCGGCGACTCCCTCCCCGGGTTTCACAGGCCGTGGCGCCGGTCGCCCGTCACCAGTTCGCCGACGCGCGCCTCCGACCACCCGGAGAACGACCCCCGTTGGGCGGCGACCGCCTGGCGGGTCTCCTCGGCGATCAGGTCGGCGTTGATCGCCGCGGCCGCGGCGGCGCCGCCGGCCGCTGCCGCACCGACCTGGGCGGCCAGGTCCGCGACGTTGCCCGCGACCCACACCCCGGGCACCTCCGTACGGCCGGTCGGGTCCGCGGGGACGTGCTCCCCCACGCCGAGTGGATGTTCCACCGGCCGCAGTCCGAGCGCCGCCAGGAAGCCGGCCCGCGCCACCATCCGGGTCGAGACCGCCACCGCCTCGCGGCTGACGACCGTGCCGTCGCGCAGCCGTACGCCGACGAGCCGGTCCTCGGCGACCTCCAGGGACGCCACCTCCCCGGCCACGACGGTGACGCCGCGGGCGGCCAACTGCTCCGCCTCCTCTCCGCCGGGCCGCGCCATGGTGTGGGCGAAGAGCGTGACGTCGGGGCTCCACTGCCGGAACAGCAACGCCTGGTGCACCGCCAGGGGCCCACTGGCCAGCACGCCGATGGCCCGGTCGCGGACCTCCCAGCCGTGACAGTACGGGCAGTGCAGCACATCCCGGCCCCAGCGCTCGCGCACTCCCGGAATGTCCGGCAGCTCGTCCACCAGCCCGGTGGCCACCAGCAGCCGGCGCGCACGGACCGTCCGGCCGTCGGCCAGCCCCACCGCGAACCCGTCGTCCTGGCGGCGCGCGCCGTCGACCTCGCCGGACACCATGTGGCCGCCGTAGCCGCGGACCTCCGCCCGGCCGCGCTCCAGCAGCTCCGCCGGCCGGATCCCCTCGCGGGCCAGCAGCCCGTGCACCCCGGAAGCGGGGGCGTTGCGCGGAGCGCCCCCGTCGATCACCACCACGGACCGCCGCGCCCGGGCCAGCGTCAACGCCCCGCTCAACCCCGCGGCGCCACCGCCGACCACCACCACGTCGTAGCCGTCCCTCAGCTGATCGGTCACCGTGACCACCTCCACGACAACCATGCGGAGCTGCGGACGAGAGCTGCAAGCCTTGTTGCCGTTCTGGCAAACTGAGGGCCATGGACCAGGACCTCGACCAGACCCTCGGCGCGGTGGGGCCGCGGCTGCGCGCCCTGCGCCGCCAGCGCGACACCACGCTGGCCGACCTGTCGGAGACGACCGGCATCTCGGTGAGCACCCTGTCCCGGCTGGAGTCCGGCGCCCGCCGCCCGACGCTCGAACTGCTGCTTCCCCTGGCCCGAGCCCACGGCGTCACGCTCGACGAACTCGTCGGCGCCCCACCCACCGGCGACCCGCGCATCCACCTGCGCCCGATCACCCGCCACGGCATGACCATGCTGCCCCTGACGCGCCGGGCCGGCGGCATCCAGGCGTACAAGCTCGTGATCCAGGCCGGTAGCCGACCGGCAGAGCCCGACCCCCGGACCCACGAGGGGTACGAGTGGCTGTACGTCCTCAACGGCCGGCTGCGGCTCGTCCTCGGCGAGCACGATCTGGTGCTCTCGCCCGGCGAGGCCGCCGAGTTCGACACCCGCGTACCGCACTGGTTCGGTGCCGCCGGCACCGAAGCGGTCGAGTTCCTCAGCCTGTTCGGCAGGCAGGGCGAACGCGCCCACCTCCGCGCCGCCCCGCGACGCAACAGCCAGCCCGGATCCTCCGATCGGGGCTAGCGCCGAAGCCGGCGGTGACGACCGGACCCGGACGCCCGGTGGTGACCACCGTCAGGGACGGCGCCCGATGAAGGCCAGCAGCCGGGTCTGGGCGTCCGCGTCTTCCGGCACGGCGACCCGGGGCCCGTACTGGCCGCTCTGGCGCAGCACGTCGTCGAGCGGCAGCATCCCTTCGAGCAGCTGCGCGCACCTGTCGCGGTCGAGGCGCTCGTCCTGGCCGGTCGCCCGGGCCAGGTCCCAGGTGTGCAGGAACACATCCGTCGTGTAGAACCGGTCGATCGCCACGTCGAGCGGCAGCTCGCCGACGTGCCGGTTCGCCAGCGTCCGGCTCGACGTCGCGGGATCGTCGAGTAGCGCCTGCACCGCGTCGCTGTGCACGGTCCACGCCGCCACCGGATCGTCGTCGACCGACGGACCCTTCGGCAACTCCACCCCCGCACCGGCGCTCAAGAAGCCGGGGAACCATTCGACCAGGTGCCGCACGACGTCACGGGCCACCCACCCCGCACACGGCGCCGGGTCGTCCCACGCCCCCGGGCGGACGCCCCGCACCCGGTCGGTGAACGCGCCGGCGACCCGGCGGTGTTCCTCTGCTGCCGTCATGTCTCCCGCGACCTCTCCCACCGTCCCTGCCGAAGGTATCCCGCCCGGCCCATGGTGGTTTGTCGAACTCTGGCGCAGTCGACGATCACGCGGGCTTCGCGTCGAGGAGGTAGTCGTCGACGTCCGCGCTCCACTGCAGGTCGACCAGGCCGTTCGTGGCGGCGGCCTTGCAGAACTGGAGGAAGCTGCGGTAGCCGAGCTTCTTCTCGCTGAAGTCGGGCCGGGCCCGCTGCAACTGGTTCTTCAGGCCGGACAGGGCCACCGAGCCCCCGTCGCCCGCCAGGTCGAGGACCACGGAGCGGAGCAGCCCGAACGCCACCTCCCGGTCGCCGTGCTCCGGCAGCGACACCTCCGGGTCACCCTTGGCCGGGCCCTCCGCCAACTCGATCACGTTGTGCCCGGCGAGGTGCCGCAGGAGTTCGCCGAAGGTGCGGAACCCGTAGTCGGATTCGCTGAACGTGGGATCCTTGCGGAGCAGGGTGCGCTTCAGCCCCGAGGCGGTGACCTGCCCGCTGGAGCTGCCCTGGAGCCCGGCCACGGTCTGGGCCACGAGGACGGAGAGCGTGTCGACGTCACGCGCCGGCTCCTCCACCGCCGGCTGCGGCTCGGGCTCCTGCTCCACCGGCTGCGGCTCGACGTGCTGCGGCTCCGGACTCGGCACCCGGGCGGGACGGCCGCGCCGGGCGCGCGTGGCGGGGATGTCGACCCCCTCCAGCCGGTCGTAGTAGAGGAACTCGTCGCACGCGGGCGGCAGCAGCGCCGACGTGGACTTCTCGATGCCGACCCCGATGACCCGCTTGTTGAGCTCGCGGAGCTTGTGGACCAGCGGGGTGAAGTCGCTGTCCCCGGTGCAGATCACGAACGTCGAGATGTAGGCGCGTTCGAAGGCCAGTTCCACCGCGTCGACGGCCATCTTGATGTCGGCGGCGTTCTTGCGGGAGGCGCCCATCCGCTGCGGTATCTCGATGAGTTCGACGTGCGACCGGGTGAGCATCCGGCGGTCCTCGTCGAAGTACGACCAGTCCGCGTACGCCCGGCGCACCACCACCCGCCCCCGCTCGGCCAGGGCGTCGGCGATGGGACGGAAGTCGAAGGCCATCCCCCCGTGGTGGTCGCGCGCCCCCAGCGCGAGGTTCTCGTAGTCGAGGAACAGGGCGATCCGGTCTTCTTGATCCACGCGGCCCAGCGTACGCGGGGCCGGCGTCACTCGCCGACAATCGGGAGGCCGACGCGCAGCATTGACGATCATCGCTGTTTCTTCTACGTTCGGCGCCATGATTATCAATGTTCGTCGGGCGTTGGCGGCGCTGACCGTCTTCGCGGCCGTCAGCGCGGTCAGCGCCGTCGGCGTGCCCCACGCGGTCGCCGCCGGCCCGGTACCCATCAACGACCTCGGCGGCGGCACCTACCTCGGCTTCCAGGGCGGGCTGTATCCCGCCGGCAGCAACGCCATGCCCGCCGCCCACCGCACCGTCGGCGTCAACCGCGCCCTGCGCGTACGCCCCGTCGACACCGCCGGCAACCCGAGCGCCAACGGCAAGTACGTCATGCTGTCCATCGGCATGTCCAACACCACCCAGGAGTTCTGTTCCAGTGAGGGCGGCGGCCAGTGCGCCCCGTACTCGTTCATCGGGCAGGCCGCCGCGGACCCGCAGGTCGACCACGACAAGCTCGTCATCGTCATCGTCGACGGCGCGGCGGGCGGCCAGACCGCCGGCACCTGGGACTCCCCCGCCGACGCCAACTACGACCGGGTCCGGGACACCCGACTCGCGCCGCTGGGCCTGACGGAGCGACAGGTCCAGATCGCCTGGGTCAAGGTCGCCAACGCCCAACCCTCGGTGTCCCTGCCCGCGACCAACGCCGACGCGTACCAGCTCGTGACCCAGCAGGGCAACATCATGCGGGCGCTCAAGAAGCGCTACCCCAACCTGCAGCAGGTCTTCTTCTCCAGCCGGATCTACGCCGGCTACGCCACCACCATCGCCGACCTGCCCTGCCGTGCCCGGCACCGGATCCCGATCAACCGTGGCCACTGGCCGTACGGGGAGGCCAGGTGAACGACGACCAGGAGCAGCGATCCTCGCCGTGCATCTCCGGGGGCTCGACGGGATGTGCGTCGGCTGCCGGGCGTGGTGGTCGCGGCTGGTGCCGTACCCGTGCTGGCAGGTCGACTGGGCAACCAGCCGGCAGGCGCGGACGACCATGGCGCGGTTCCTGGGGGGGTGCGGGCGTGACCGCCCACGGCCCGGTGCTGCCGATCTGGAGCTGCGGCGGCTGCGGCGCGCCCTGGCCCTGCCGGACCCGCCGACAGGAACTGCAAGCGGAGTTCGCGGACGCGCCGATGTCCCTCGCGTTGTACATGGGTGCGCAGTTCGCCCGTGCCGCCGAGGACCTGACGTGGGCACCCGCCGGCACCCTGCACCGCCGCTTCCTGGGCTGGCTGCGCTTCGGCCCGTCATCGGGCGCGTCGGTCCAGCCAGGCGACGACCACGGTGTGCGGCACGGTGAGCGCGGCGAGGAGGGCAACCGTCGCGGGCAGGACTCCCGCGGTCCCGGCGTGGCGGGTGAGCAGGGCGAAGGAGATCAGTACGGCCGCGGTGGGGGCCGCGGCGTGCAGGGCGAACCGGCGTAGCGGTGGGCCCAGTCGACCGGCCCGCAGGTGGGCGGTGTTCGCCGGGTCGGCGCAGAGCAGTCGCGCGATGTGCCGGAGCGAGTGCCACGCCGCGAAGTAGACCCCGAACGCCAGCGCGGGCGGGACGATCGCGAACACGGTGGCGAGGAGCCCGAGTCCGACGAGGTCGCTTCCGCGTCGACCGCGCACGTCCTGCACGGCGGTGACGGCCATCGCCGACACCGTGAGGACCAGGGCGACGGCGCGTACCTCGCTGGTGAGCAGCACGGTGGACCCGGCGGCGACGCGCTCCAGCAGTTGGTCCACCTGGTCGCGCCACAGCACGAGGGGGAACACCACCGGCGGGGCGCCGTAGGCGAGGACGCCGTGCGGGCGTAGTCGCATCCGCCGGCCGTCCCGCTCGGCCCGGAACGCCTCGTCGCCGGCGCCGAAGTGCGCGACGGCGAGGACCAGGAAGCCCAGCAGGACCGCGGCCGGTGCGGCGCGGTAGGCCAGCAGCCCGGTGCCGGCCACGGCGGCGTAGCCGAGCGGCAGGCTCACCCGTCGGCTCCACCGGCGCGCCTTCATCGAGAGCCAGGCGGGGATCAGGTGGTCGACGGCACCGTGCGGAAGCCCGAGCAGCAGCCCCAGCAGCGCCGGGATCGGCGTGGACGCTGCCGCCTCGGCCTGGGTGGGCAGGTAGAGGGCGAGTACGGCGAGCAGCGCGAGGATGCCGGCGGTATCGGCGCGGAGCAGCACCGCCCGACGGGGGTCCGCCCGACGCGCAGGGCCGGGGTCGGGCCGGTCGAACGGGCGAGGCAGCCTGCTGTTGCCGGTGGCCGGGCCGACCTCCGCCCCGTGCGCGATGGGCTGGCCGTTCACGCCAGCGTGACTTGGCCACGGTCGGACATCGCGCGGAGCCGGCCCACGTCGACGATGCCCCAGCCGACCTTCATGAGGGCCGACAGGACGACGAAGAGGACCGTAGTGGTGTGCTCATCGATGATCTCGACCCCGGGCGGCCCCAGGATCCAGACCACCGGGAAAGCTAGCCAGAGCAGGGACAGCAGCAGTGCGACGACGACGAAGTGGGCGGCCATCGGGGCGGGCTGCCGTTCCGCGTCGGCCCGTAGCGGCCCCCAGATCAGGCCCAGGACGAGCGCGAGCGCGGCCATCCCGATTCCGTAGCTGGTGTAACGGGCCGTGGTGCTCTCCATGGCCTCGGCGACCGGTCCGGCGAGGATCATCGGGAAGGTCCACACGATGAGCGCCGTCACCAGGCCTATCCGCTTCTCGGCGACGGCGTGCGTGGCCGTGAGCACGAGCGAGAACACCAGCAGCGGTGCGGTGACGATCCAGTCGGCGTAGTGCGTCCAGTCCATGGTGTGGCCTGCGATGGCCGTCCGGCCGGCACCGAGCGCCGCGACCGCGTGCCAGATTGCCGACCATGCCAGGATGACGAACACCACCCGATACTCGGACTGGGGAACTCCTTTCGGGTCGCGGCTCCATCGGACGAACAGCAGCATGGCGGCGGCGCACAGGATGACGTACGACCACAGCCACCACTCGGACACGTGTGCTCCTCGACCTCGGCCGGCGTACGGCGACAGCGGCACCCGCTGGTCAGACACCGCCGCCCCGGCATGTGTCCACCGGCACCGGGCACGCCGAGGTCCCCCCGCAAGCCGGGCAACTCCGCGAGTTTATTCCGGTTTAGAGCTGGCGTATGCCATTAGTCCGCATTCGGGCCACCGTCTCAGTGCCAGGCGGCCTCGACGAGGGCCGGCAGGACCCGGGCGGCGGGCCCGCGCAGGTTCACGTCGGCGACCGGATCGAGCGGCGTCTCCTGCGGGTTGACCTGGATGACCGCGGCGCCGAAGCGGGCGGCCACCTGCGGGATCTCCGCGGCGGGGTACACCAGGCCGGAGGTGCCGACCGTCAGCAGCAGGTCGCAGGAGGACGCCGCCTCGACGGCGGACTCGAACACCGCCTCCGGCAACGCCTCGCCGAACCACACCACGCCCGGCCGGACGGGCGCCGAGCAGCGCGCGCACCCGGGCGGCGTCGCCCGCCGACCGTCGGCCGGCTCGTCCGCCGGCCCGTCGGGCAGGGGCGCCGGATGCGCGCAGGCCGAGCAGCGGGGCGTGAACAGGCTGCCGTGCAGGTGCAGCGGCGCGGGGGATCCCGCGCGTTCGTGCAGGTCGTCGACGTTCTGGGTGACGACGACGCTGCCCGGGACCCGAGCCTCGATCGCCGCCACGGCCTCGTGTCCCGCGTTCGGCCGGACCCGCTGGGCCAAGCCGCGCCGCCACTCGTACCAGCCCCACACCAGCGCCGGGTCGTCCTGGAACGCCTCCGGCGTGGCGAGCGCCGCGGCGTCGAAGCGTTCCCACAGGCCGGTGAGGGCGTCGCGGAAGGTCGGCACACCGCTCTCGGCCGAGATGCCCGCGCCGGTGAAGATCACCACCCGCCGGGCCTGTCGCAG
The DNA here is from genome assembly GCF_043198215.1 of Micromonospora sp. NPDC048830. Taxonomy (NCBI): domain Bacteria; kingdom Bacillati; phylum Actinomycetota; class Actinomycetes; order Micromonosporales; family Micromonosporaceae; genus Micromonospora; species Micromonospora sp. NPDC048830. The sequence goes on along the minus strand of NZ_JBICUP010000056.1, from coordinate 22,785 downwards.
CAACGTCGCCGCCTCGGACGGTACGAGGTCTCCCATGCCGTTCCCTTCCCCGCGGCGCGGACGGGCCCCGCGCCGGGACGAGTCTCACAGTCCTTCGGTGCCGTCCGCCACAGCAATTTCGGCGCCCGACCTGGTCGCCCCGGCCGGCACGCCGCCGGCCCGTGCCTCCCTCCGGCCAGCCCCGCGGCGTGCGTGCTCTCCGACCGGCCCTACCGGCCCGGCAGCCTGGTGCACTACCGCTTCGGCGTGTACGGCGGGGTGCCGATGCTGAGCAACGACGGGATGCGCGAGGCGATGCTCGTGGCCCCCGACGGGAGCCTGGTTCCCGACCAGCGCAAGGCGTGGTTCACCCCGCCGGGCTGGGCGCCCCGGGACCCGTTCGCTCCCGTCGACCCCACCCCGGCCGAGACCGGCGGCGCCCCGCGGCCGGTGCTGCTCAACGGGCGCTACCGGGTGCACCAGGTGATCCGGCACGACTTCCCCGGCAGCGTGTACCGCGCGACGGACCAGTCCACCGGAGCGGCCGTGATCGTCAAGCAGGCCCGCCCGCACGCCGGCGCCGACATCTTCGGCGGAGAGGTGCGGGACCGCCGGCGGCACGAGACGGAGATGCTCCGGCGATTCGCCGCCACCGGGTTCACCGCCCGGTTGGTCGACCTCTTCGAGCAGCAGGGCGACCTGTTCCTCGTCCAGGAGCAACTGCCGGGCGCCACGCTGCGCCAGTGGGTGTCGACGACCGTGGTACCGGACGACGGCGGCCCCGCCTGGGGCGTACCGCTGCCGGAGGTGCTCCGGACCGCCCGCGACCTCGTCGACCTGATCCGGCGCGTACACCAGGAAGGTTTCGTCCTGCGGGACCTCAGTCCCAACAACATCATGGTCACCGACGACGGCCTGCGCCTGATCGACCTGGAGGCGTTCGTACCCGTCGGCGCGACCGTACCCCGGCTGTTCACCCCCGGCTACGGCGCGCCGGAGCAGACCGGCGGCGCTCCCGTCGGGCCCGTGCCGGTGACCGCGGACCTGTACGCGCTCGGCGCTGTCCTGTTCCACCTGGCCAGCGCCGTCGACCCGGTGCTGGTGCGCGACGACGCCGGGGACAGACCGCGGCAGGACCGGCTCGGCCGGTGGCTGGACCAGCTGGCGGCGCGCAACCCGGCAGCCCGGCGTCTCGCCCCCGTCATCCGGGCGCTGACCCGCGACGACCCCGACCGGCGGCCCCGGATCGACGAGGTGGCCGCGGCGCTGGCCGGGGACGACCCGGAACCGGTGCGGGTCGACGCGCCGGACCGGCCGGTGGACCGCGTCGGCCAGCGGGCGCACGCCGACGTCCTCGACCTGAAGCAGCTCGTCGCGGACGCGACCGACCACCTGGTCGCCACGATGAGGCCGGAGGGCTCCCGGCTCTGGGCGCCGGGGCCGAGCGGGGCGAAGACCGATCCCCTCAACGTCCAGCACGGCGCGGCCGGGGTGCTCGGGGTACTCGTCCGGGCCTACCAGGCGGAACCCGACGAGGCCCTGCGGACGGCGGTGGCCGGCGCGGCGGACTGGATCAGCCGGCGGATCTGCCACGAGTCCCGGCTCCTGCCCGGGCTGCACTACGGCCGGTCCGGTACCGCGTGGGCGCTGCTGGAGGCCGGGGAGACGCTCGGCGCCGCGCGGCTGACGGAGCTGGCCGCCGACCTGGCCGCGCGGGTCCCGCTGCGCTGGCCCAACCCGGACGTCTGCCACGGCACGGCCGGAGCCGGCCTCACCCAGCTGCGGATGTGGGAGGTGACCGGCCGGGACGTGTTCCTGGACCGGGCCGGGCAGGCCGCCGAGGCGCTCGCGGACGCCGCGCACGAGCGCGACGTCCTGCTGCTCTGGCCCGTCCCGCCCGAGTTCCCCTCCCTGCTGGCCGGCGCAGCCCACTACGGCTTCGCGCACGGCGTGGCGGGCGTGGCATCGTTCCTGCTGGCCGTCGGCAGGGCGACCGGCAACGAGAGGTACCTGGACCTCGCGGCGCGGGCGGGACGGACGCTGCGCTCGGTCGCCGAGGTCAGCGGGGGCAGCGCCAGGTGGGCCAGCAGTCCCAAGGGCGGTCAGCTGCTCACCCACTGGTGCAGCGGCTCCTCGGGGATCGGCACGTTCCTCGTCCGGCTGTGGCGGCACGACGGCGACGACCGGTGGCTGGACCTGCTCGACCAGGCGGCCCGCGCGGTCCACGGATCCCGGTGGCACGCCGGGCCCGGCCAGTGCCACGGGCTCGCCGGGGACGGTGAGTTCCTGCTCGACCTCGCCGACGCGTCCGGCGACGAACGCTACCGCAGTTGGGCCGAGGACCTGGTGACGAGCAGCTACGTGCAGAACGTCCTGCGGGACGGTCGCGTGGTGCTCCCCGACGAGAGCCGCAACAGCGTGCTGGCCGAGTTCAGCGCCGGCATGGCGGGCGTGCTCGCGCTGCTGCTGCGACTGCGGGACGGCGGTCCCCGGCTGTGGCTGCCCGAGACGTTCGCCCGGATCCGCTGAGCGCCGGCCACCGACGCGACGGCGCCGCGACTTCCGCGCCCGGCCACCGTGGCCGGCGCGGCGGGAAACCACGACGGAAGGAGGTGATTGTCATGGAGATGGACATCAACGCCCTCCAGCTGCTGGAGGAGGAGCAGGTCGACGAGTACGGCCGCTTCCCGTGCACCGACGCGTCCTGCTCGGCCGCGACCTGCGACACGGTCGCGAGCTGCGGGGTCACCCGCCGCGGTGCGGCGCGTGCGGGTGGGCGTGCCGGGCGAGCGCCACCGCGCCGGCGACGGCGAGCAGGAAGCCCAGCACCGCCACCGGCGCGAAGCCGGGCCGCACCCGGTCGCCGAGCAGCAGCCAGCCGACCACCGCCGGCACGACGGTCTGCCCGACCGTGGACGACGCGGAGGCGACGGTGACCGTCCCGCGTTGCAGCGCGGCGGCATAGAGCAGCAGTCCGACGAAGCCGGCCAGCACGATCGCGTAGGTGGCCGGACTCGTGGCCACGGCGCTCACCGAGTCCGCCCGGCCGATCAGCCGGGCGCCGAAGGCCGCGGAACCGAACGACAGCCCGGCCAGCACCCCCGGCACGCCGGCACCGCGCATCCGGGGGCTCGCCAGGTACGCCACGACGGCGAGCGCGAGCACCTCACCGAGCAGCCCCCAACCGGCCGCGGCCGGCACCGCGACCGGCGGCCCGGCGGCGGCGGACAGCAACAGCAGCACCAGGCCGGCGATGACCCCGCCGATCGCCACCCAGTCCCGGGCGTCCAGACGGACGCGCAGCGCCACCATGGCGACGAGCGCGACGATGCTCAGGTTCGCCGCCACCACCGCCTGCACGACGAAGACCGGCAGGGTCCGCAGCGCGGTGAAGGTGAGGACGGAGGTCACGCCGTCCAGCGCCAGCCCGGCGGCGTACGGGGCGTTGCGCACCAGCCGGAAGAAGAGCCTGGGGTCGACGTGTCTGGTGGCCGCGATCCGACGCGCACCGATGGACTGCAGGATGGCGGCGGTGGCACTGCACAACGCGGCAAGGATCGCCAGGCCGAAGCCAAAGCTCACTTCAACGCGTCGCGGGCCGCGGCCGAGCCGGCGGGAAGAACCCGGTTCGCGGTGTCGGAGACCGCGGCACTGACCTGGTCGGCCAGTCGGGCCGAGCTTCCGCCCGCTGCCCTCAGTCGGTCCAGGCCCATGCCGGCCAGGACCACGGCCGCGGTGAGGTAGCCGGCGGTCAGTCCCGCCGCGGCCAGCCTCCTCGGCAGGAACGCCTCCAGCGCGCGGAGCGCCGTCGTCGAGGCCGCCCCGACGCCCAGCACCGCGCACCCGCCGGCAGCGGCCAGGAGCAGGAAGGCGAGCCCGGCGGGGCGCGCGGCGTCCGTCAACTGCGCGCGCACCGCGCGTGCCTCCTCGCGTACCACCGCGGCCACGTCCTGCGCCAACCGGTCGGTCGCACTGCCGGACCTCCCGGGGCCACCGGACTGCTGTGCTGCGGCGTCGCCCATCGCGCCTCCCCCTCGGCTCGTGTCGGCGCCGCTGCGTACCCCGAAATCCCGCGGGCATGCCCGCGGGATCGGGCGCGGGTAGCGTCACGGCATGTACTCGACGCAGGTCTCGCGCCGCATCCGGGCTCCCCGCCACCTGGTCTACCGGGCGCTGCTCGACGCCGACGCGATCGCCCGGTGGCGGGTGCCGGCCGGCATGAGCAGCCAGGTCCACGAGTTCGACCCCCGCGAGGGGGGCTTGTTCCGGGTCTCCCTCACCTACGACGCCGGTGACGGCACCGGCAAGTCGGGAGCGCACACCGACACCTACCGCGGCCGCTTCCGGAAGCTGGTGCCGGACGAGCAGGTGGTCGAGGAGTTGGAGTTCGAGACCGACGACCCCGCGCTGCGCGCCGTAATGACCATGACCACCACCCTGGCCGACGCGGGCGGTGGCACGGAGGTGCTCATCGTGCACGAGGGCATTCCCGACGCCATTCCCGCCGCCGACAACGAGTCCGGTACCCGGATGGCCCTGGCGAACCTCGCCCGGCTCGTGGAGGCGAAGCCGCAGGCCGACGCCTGACCCGGAGCCCGCCCGCTGTCCCCGGGTCACGGTGGGCCCGCCTTCGCGGGCCGCGCCGACGCGGGTCAGACCTGGTCGGCCGCGACGGGTGCCGGCGCTGTAGCCGACCAGCGGCGCGGGACCGCCGACGACCTCCTCCAGGAACGTGACGGTGTCCCGGGCCATGAGCTCGACGGTGATCGGGCCCGGCACGTCGGCGGTGTGCCCGTGCCCGCGCCGCTCGGGCGTCAACACCCGGAACCGCCCGGCCAGCGCGTCGAGGTTGCCGGTGAAGTCCCTGCTGTCGCTGAGCCCGCCGTGCGCACGCTTCGCGAGCCTGTAGGAGCACCACCGGCTCGCCGTCGCCGTGCTCGTCGTACCACGTGCGCACGTCGCCGAGTTGTACGTGACCGGCCATCTCGTCCCCTCGTCCTCAGGTCCCGCCCGGCGATCGGCGCCGGGCTTCCACCCTATGGACGAACGGACGAGGCGAGATCCATCGGTGCCCGGGACGACGGGGCCGGCGCCGAGCCGGCCGGTCGCGCGAGAAGCGTTACTTCGGTCCCGAATCCCACCCGCGCCCGTCCACGGCTCCCTACGCTCCAGATATACGGGGCTTTCGACCGCCGTCGAGGCGGCGCATCGAGGGGGACAGCAGTGACCGACGCTGGAACGAGCCGGGAGCGGATGGCGCTCGCGGAGATCAGCCGGATCGCGACCGCGGCGGCAGCATGGGGAGGGCCTGGCACCGTTACCGGAGACGGACAGGGCGCCGCCAGCCAGGATTGGAACTGCCGGATCATGCCGCTGCCCCCTCGCCTGCAGGAGCACTCGGCGCGGCTCGCCATCCGGATCAACCCCGCGAACGCCCCGCTGCGGGAGCAGCCAGCCGATGGTGCGGTGATCAGCCCGCCGCAGCGGCTCGTCGTCCTGGTCGGAAAGTACTGGGGTGCCACACCGCGCGTCCTGTCGGTCAGTTTCATGGAGTCCACTCCGCCGGACCTGCGCGCGCGGATCCTCTCGCACATGAACGCCTGGGGAACCAGCGTCACCTTCGCCGAGACCGGCGGGGTCGGCGACGTACGTATCTCCCGCGGACCAGGCGGCTACTGGTCGAACCTCGGTACTGACATCACTCTCGTGCCGCCGTCGGTGCAGACGATGAACCTCGACGGGTTCACGATGAGCACCAGCGAGGCCGAGTTCCGCCGCGTCGTCCGACACGAGACCGGTCACACCCTGGGCTTCCCCCACGAACATCTGCGCAGAGAACTGGTGCAACGAATCGACCCGTCGAAGGCGTACGCGTTCTACCTGGCCTGTTGTGGCTGGACACAAGACATGGTCGACACCAACGTGCTCACACCCCTGGAGGAGAGCGCGATTCTCGGCACGCCCGTCGACCAGCACTCGATCATGTGTTACCCGATCCCGAGCAGCATCACCAGGGACGGATCGCCGATCCCGGGCGGAGCGGACTTCAGCGGGTGGGACCTCACCTTCGCCCGCACCATCTACCCGCCGTCGGTCGCCCCCGGTCAGGCCGGCGCGGGCGGCATGGCGGCCGCGATGGACTGGGACCCCGCCCAGGATGTCGCCGTCCCGGTGTGAGCCGCTCGACCACATCGGACGCCCCCGACGGACGGGCAGCGGCCACGGCCCGACTGATCGAACTCCGGCACGACGCGTCCTCCACCGCCCTCAGCTCAGGCCTGCAACGGGTGGGGGCTCGCGGTGCCGCCTAGCCGTGACGGCACGCGCCGGGCCGCCTCACCCGCCGCAGCCCAAACTAGGACAAACAGGCGTTGGCTGCCGCAAGATGAACGGCATGGACCCACCGGGCGCCCCGTCCGACGGCGACGCCTCGCAGCGCCCGGCCGTAAAGCGAGGCGAGACCGTCCTGATCGCCGCGGCCGCGGCGATCGGGGGCTTCCTCTTCGGTTACGACACCGCGGTGATCAACGGCGCCGTCGACGCGATCCAGGCCGAGTTTCAGCTCTCCGCGCTGGTCCTGGGGGCCACCGTGTCCATGGCCCTGGTCGGCAGCGCGGTCGGCGCCTGGTTCGGCGGCCCCCTGGCGGACCGGATCGGGCGGGTACGGGTAATGCTGATCACCGCGATCGTGTTCGCGGTCAGCGCCTCCGGCTCGGCGCTCGCGGTGGGGCCGCTCAGCCTCACCGCGTGGCGGGCCGCCGCCGGACTGGCCGTGGGGGCCGCCAGTGTGATCGTGCCCGCCTACATCGCCGAGATCGCCCCTGCAGAGAAGCGGGGACGGTTCGGCTCCCTGCAGCAACTCGCCATCGTGACAGGGATCTTCGCCGCACTGCTTGTCGACTATGCCCTGGCCGCCTCGGCTGGTGGTGCCAGTAGCGACGTGCCGTGGGGCGGTCCGGCGTGGCGGTGGATGTTCGCCTCGGCTGCGATTCCCGCGGCGGTCTACGGCGTACTGGCGTTGCGGATACCCGAGTCCCCCCGCTACCTGGTCCGGCGCGGGCGCGGCGAGCAGGCCCGTGCGGTGCTGGAGCGCTATGTCGGTGACGGTGCACGCCTCGCGGAGATCCACCGCTCGCTCCAGGGCACGAAGGAGAACGTCGACCTGTCCGACCTCCGTGGCGCCACCGGTCGCGACCGACGGTTCGGCCTGTTACCGATCGTCTGGACCGGGATCATCCTGGCGGCGCTGCAGCAGTTCGTCGGCATCAACGTCATCTTCTACTACTCGACGACGCTGTGGCGCGCCGTCGGCTTCACCGAGGACGACGCGCTCGTGACCAGTGTGATCACGAGCATCATCAACATCGCGGGTACGTTCCTCGCGATCGTTCTCATCGACCGGGTCGGGCGCAAGCCGCTGCTGACCGTCGGGGCCGCCGGCATCGTCCTCACCCTGGCCACCCTCGCCTGGTGCTTCAGCCGCGCCACCGGGACGGGAGAGAACCTGATCCTCCCACCTGGCGTAGGCGTCGTCGCCCTCTTCGCGGCCAACCTCTACGTCGCGTTCTTCGCCACCAGTTGGGGGCCGACGCTCTGGGTGCTGCTCGGCGAGATGTTCAACAACCGGATCCGCGTCACGGCGGTCGCGGTCGCCGGGACCGCGCAGTGGATCGCCAACTGGCTGGTGACCATCTCGTTTCCCAGCCTCGCCAATGTCAGCCTGCCACTCACCTACGCCATCTACACCGCGTTCGCGGCCATCGCCCTCGTCTTCGTCCGACGGTTCGTCCGCGAGACCAAGGGGCGGGAACTGGAGGCGATGTAGGGGTTCGTCGGCACCGCTCCCCGCCTCTGCCCGTCGGCCAGTCCGCCCGGGACGGCACCGCGTCCCCGGCGAGCTCGGCCGCGCCCAGTCCGACCGGAGGCGGCCCCACGGCCACCGCCACGGCCCCGACCGCCGCGCCCGGCTGGCTGAACGACCCGGCGCAGGCGAAGGCGGCGGGCAGGGTGGGCGCGGGCGGGAACTGCGCGATTCCCGGCAGCTTCGGCCGTGCCGACAAGTGGAGCGTGGTGGACGTCTCGAAGCTGGGCGTCGTCGACCACGGCCTGGAGCTGCGGTGTGAGATCGACGGTGAACCGGCCGGAGTGCTCGGGGTCATGCGGGTGTGGGTGGGGCCGAGCGGGACCGACCCCCGCGGCGCCCTGGACACGTTCGTCCGCAGCTCGACCGTCGCGCCCCAGGACGTCGCCTACCGGGACGTCAAGATCGGCTCCTCCGACGGCGTCGAGGTGTCGTACCGCTCCGACGACCATGTCACCCGCGCCTTCGCGGCGCCCGCGCCGGGCCGGGTGGTGCTGGTGATCTGGGGCGGTGAGGCGGACGCCTTCGAAGCGGGCCTACCCGCCTACGTGCTCGCCCGCTCGACGGACGCCCCGGCCGGCTGATCCCCCAGGCGCCCGGTCAGCCGGTGGCGGGCTGTCGTGCCGCCGCCCGCCACCGGCTGACCGTGGCCTCAGACGCGGGTGATGCGGATCGCGTCGGCCACGACGTACCCGGTCCCGCTGGTCCACCGGCTCACGCCCACCTTGTCACCGTCGCCGGCGGCCAGCGTGAACACGCCGAGTGACACCCACTGGCCCCCGTTGACGCGCTGGTTGACGCGAACAGACTGGTTGCCGCCGGTGGTGGCCACGATGTACGGGGTCGAGTCGTTGTATCCGGAGTTGGTTGGGTACCAGACCGAGACCTCGTAGCTCGCGGTCGCCGGCAGGTCCGCCTTGTACCAGGCGACGTCGCTGGCCGAGACCGGGGTGGCGAAGCGGTAGTCGGGCCCCATCCGCTGGCTGGAGTAGGTCGAGGTGCCCCAGTTCGCGCTCGCCGTGAACCGGCCCGTGGTGGAGTTGTCGACCGTGACGCTGAACGCCGGCGGTGGCGTGGCGCCGGCCGACACGTCCAGGTAGTCACGGTCGATGTAGATCCGCACGCCGCCCCAGGTCTCGTTGGTGTCACCGGTGTACTGGTGGATGCGCTGGTGGTTGGCGTAGTACGCGTCCGGGCAGTAGTCGCCCGCGTCGGTGTCCGCCACACCGTTCCACCAGCCGAAGAAGAGATGGTCGACGCGGGTGTAGCGGGAGTCGTTGTAGGCGCCGCACAGGTCCCGGACACCGGAGGAGCCGCTGGAGTACATGCCGGACAGGTAGCCGAGCGCGTGCAGCCGTTCGGTCCAGCCGGACAGGTACGACAGCACCGCGGCCCTGCAGGACTCACTCGACGGGTAGTGCTCGATGTCGCTGTAGATCGCGCTTCCGGCGGGGATGCCCAGCGCCTGGGCGGCGGTCACCGCGCTGGTGGCCCGGGCGGCGCCCTGGCTCCTGGCCGTCGCCGGGTCGTACGACATCTTGGGCGTGCGGGTGCCGCACGGGGCCTGGTAGTCCAGCTCGATGGGGATCAGGCGCCAGCCGTTGTTGGTCTGGTTGGTCACCCAGGTCGCGGTCAGGTTGGGCTGGGCGCAGGATCGGCTGGAGCCGCTGATGTAGACGCCGACCGCGCGGTAGGGCGAGCTGGCGCGCCACGCGTCCATGGTCGACTGGGACGGGGCGGTGCACGTGTCGAAGCCCTTGCCGGTGTACGTGCCCGGCTGCGGCCCGGCCGCCGCCATCGTCACCGGGGCGGACGTCGGCGCCGGCTGAACGGTGTCCGGGGATGCCGGGGTGGCGTCCCGGCCGAGGCTGGCGGTAGCCAGGACCCGGCGGACCGCCGCTTCGGTGTCCCTGGTGTGCACGGCCGTGACCAGTACGCCCGCGTCGCGGACCGCGACCTGGATGGCGTCGTCGCGGGACGTCAGCCTGTCCGCGGTCGCCCTGCCCCTGGCGGTGACGGCGGTGTCCGCGGTGAGGCGGTCGGTGGCGACGGCGTCGATCGGCTCGATGATCAGTCCTGCCGTACGCCCGACCGGGTCGGTGGGGCACCACGGCTCGTCACCGGGGCGGCCCAGGTAGACGGCGGGACGGTCGAACCGTACGCATGCGTGTGGATCGGTGGACAGGTCGACGACCTGCCAGTCGGCGGGTACCACCACGCGGTAGCCGTGGTAGCTGATGGCCCGGTCGTCCCGGGGTGGCCGAGGCCGGTGTGGCCACCAGCGCCCAGGCGACGACGGCGGCCGCCACGCCGGCCATGACCTGTTTCGTCTTCATCGGAGCCTCTCGTCGTCAATTTCTTTCGCTCAGGGCGCGCCCATTCGAGCTTTCCTGCCATTGACGAGCGTCGTTAGCCAGAGGCTGGGCGACACACCCGCCCGGCCGATGGGCGAGGGGCCCGACGGGTGGCCGGCGCCGTGATCGACTCCATGGCGGCGACATGAGCGCATCCGCGTCTCGACTCTTCGAGATCTTGGTGAGAATCGGCCCCTCCGGGGGCCGATTCTCACCAAGATCTCCGGCCGACCCGTCAGGCCGGCGGGCGGCCCGGGGCCGCCAGCCGGCGGGTCAGCAGAACCAGCCATCCTGGACCCAGCCGCGCCGGTTGATGTACCCGTAGGCGAAGCCGTAGACGTAGCCGCCGCTGCGGGGCCCCTCGACGAGGAACGTCTGCCCCCGGTAGAGGGTGCCCAGCCACGCGCCGTTCGGGTCGGTGCGGACGTAGAGGGTCTCAGCGCACACCGTCTCGCGTTCGCCGATCGCGCCGTAGGCGGCCTGCGCCTGCGCCGGGAGGGCGAGGGCTCCCGCCGCCGAGGCGGCGGCCAGCGCCGCGACGACGCGACGGGCTCTCCGGGTCACCATGAGTCGTACCCCCCGATGCACTCGATGCGCATGTAGCCCCAGTCGTTGGGACCGAAGTCGAAGGTCGCGGCCCACCCGCTGTACACCGGGTGCACGTTCGGCGTGTGTCCGATCTTGTCGCCGTACGGCAGCACCCGCTTGAGGCCGTACGGGCCGCTGGCGGAGTTGTAGTTGGCGTAGAAGCTGGCGCTCTGGCAGATGTTGATGGCGTGCCGGGGCACCACCGTCTCGGCCTGGGCGGCGGTGCCGGCCAGCGGGGCCAGGAGGATTCCGGCGCCGAGCGCGGCGGCCAGGCGCAGTGACGATCGAGGCATATGTCCTCCACCAGGTCTCGGATGAGCGGACACACTACCAGAAACTTCGACAGTGGTCGATATATCCGGCCCTGCGGCCAACCGATCAGGAATCGAGAAGCGCAGGTCACGGCGCCAGAGCTAGCGTGGCGAGACGCACCGGGTCGATCGCGACCCACGCGACCTCAGGAGTGACCATGACCCGGCTCTTCCACCGTGCGGGAGCCCGCACGCGACGTCGGCGGCGGTCGTCTGGTGGCCACCGTCACCGACCCCGACGGCAACGTCCTCGGACTGCTTCAGGACCGGTGAGCGCCGACTGTCGGTCAGCCTGGCGCCCCGGCCGGGCGCGCCACCCCGGCCGCCACCGCCGATCAGGTAGACAGGGGGCCGGCGCCGCGACCGCGCCGAGGAGAAGAACCAGACACACCGCTCGAAGCCGGTCAGATCGAGGCAGGCGACGCCGACGGGGACCGCGAAGGCGGCACCGGCCGACAAAGGAGACACGATGAGCACGGCCACGAGGACGGACACCCAGCCGCCTGCGCTGCACGCCGCCGACAGCCACGACCTGATCCGCGTACTGGGTGCGCGCGAGAACAACCTCAAGGACGTCAGCGTCGAGATCCCGAAGCGCCGCCTCACGGTGTTCACCGGCGTCTCCGGCTCGGGCAAGAGCTCGCTGGTGTTCGGCACGATCGCGGCGGAGTCGCAGCGGCTGATCAACGAGACCTACAGCGCCTTCGTGCAGGGATTCATGCCGACGCTGACCCGGCCCGAGGTCGACGTGCTCGAAGGGCTGACGACCGCGATCATCGTCGACCAGGAGCGGATGGGCGCCAACCCCCGCTCCACCGTCGGCACGGCCACCGACGCCAACGCGATGCTGCGCATCCTCTTCAGCCGGCTCGGGGAGCCACACATCGGCCCGCCCAACGCGTACTCGTTCAACGTCCCCTCGGTGAAGGCCAGCGGCGCGATCACCGTCGAGCGCGGCGCCGGCAGGACGAAGACCGAGAAGGCCACCTTCACCCGCCTCGGCGGCATGTGTCCGCGCTGCGAGGGCATGGGCTCGGTCACCGACTTCGACCTGTCCGCGCTGTACGACGACAGCCTGTCGCTCAACGAGGGCGCGCTCACGATCCCCGGCTACAGCATGGACGGGTGGTACGGCCGCATCTTCCGCGGCTGCGGGTTCTTCGATCCGGACAAGCCGATCCGCAAGTACACGAAGAAGGAGTTGCACGACCTGCTCCACAAGGAGCCGACCAAGGTCAAGGTCGACGGCATCAACCTCACCTACGAGGGGCTGATCCCGAAGATCCAGAAGTCCATGCTCGCCAAGGACCCGGAGGCGATGCAGCCGCACATCCGCGCCTTCGTGGAGCGGGCGATCACCTTCACGACCTGCCCCGACTGCGGCGGCACCCGGCTCAGCGAGGCGGCCCGGTCGTCGAGGATCAGGGGCATCAACATCGCCGACGCCTGCGCGATGCAGATCAGCGACCTGGCCCGATGGGTCCGCGACCTCGCCGAGCCGTCGGTGGCGCCGCTGCTCACCACGCTGCAACAGACCCTCGACTCGTTCGTGGAGATCGGGCTCGGCTACCTCAGCCTCGACCGCCCGTCGGGCACGCTGTCGGGCGGCGAGGCGCAGCGCACCAAGATGATCCGCCACCTCGGGTCGTCGCTCACCGACGTCACCTACGTCTTCGACGAGCCGACGATCGGGCTGCACCCGCACGACATCCAGCAGATGAACGACCTGCTGCTGCGGCTGCGGGACAAGGGGAACACGGTGCTGGTGGTGGAGCACAAGCCGGAGACGATCGCGATCGCCGACCACGTCGTCGATCTCGGCCCGCGCGCCGGCACCGAGGGCGGCGAGGTGGTGTTCGAGGGCACCGTCGAGGGGCTCCGGGCCTGTGGCACGCTCACCGGCCGGCACCTGGACGACCGCGCCTCGCTGAAGCCGTCGGTGCGGACGCCGTCGGGGGCGCTGCGGGTACGCGGCGCCAGCACCCACAACCTGCGGGGCGTCGACGTCGACATCCCGCTCGGCGTGCTGGTCGTCGTCACCGGGGTGGCGGGCTCGGGCAAGAGCTCACTGATCCACGGCTCGGTGTCCGGGCGGGACGGGGTGGTGTCGATCGACCAGGGTGCGATCCGCGGCTCGCGTCGGAGCAACCCGGCGACGTACACCGGCCTGCTCGACCCGATCCGCAAGGCGTTCGCGAAGGCCAACGGCGTGAAGCCGGCACTGTTCAGCGCCAACTCCGAGGGTGCGTGCCCGACCTGCAACGGTGCCGGCGTCATCTACACCGACCTGGCGATGATGGCCGGCATCGCCACCGTCTGCGAGGAGTGCGAGGGGAAGCGGTTCCAGGCATCGGTGCTGGAGTACCACCTCGGCGGCCGCGACATCAGCGAGGTGCTCGCGATGTCGGTGACCGAGGCCGAGGAGTTCTTCGGCGCCGGCGAGGCGCGCACGCCGGCGGCCCACGCCGTCCTCGGCCGGCTCGCCGACGTCGGCCTCGGCTACGTCAGCCTCGGCCAGCCGCTCACCACGCTCTCCGGCGGCGAGCGGCAGCGACTCAAGCTGGCCACCCACATGGCCGAGAAGGCCGGCGTCTACGTCCTCGACGAGCCGACCACCGGCCTGCACCTCGCGGACGTCGCGCATCTGCTCGGCCTGCTCGACCGGCTCGTCGATTCCGGCAGGTCGGTCATCGTCATCGAGCACCACCAGGCGGTCATGGCGCACGCCGACTGGATCATCGACCTCGGCCCCGGCGCCGGCCACGACGGCGGCCGGGTCGTCTTCGAGGGCGCCCCCGCCGACCTCGTCGCCGCCCGCTCCACCCTCACCGGCGAGCACCTCGCGGCCTACGTCGGCAGCTGACCGGGATCCTCACGGGCACCGTGGGACGGGTCCTCCGATCCGTCCCACGGGACCGGCGGCGGCACCGCGGGCGCGCGGGGCGGGTCCACGGGGTCGAGCGGGCGCGCACGTGGCAGGATTTCGCAGGTGACCAGCAGATTCGGGGCGGAGCAGCGCCTGAGCGACCTCGTCCGGCTGCGCCGCGTCCGCGACCGGATCGACCGGGAGTACGCGCAGCCGCTGGACGTCGAGGCGCTCGCCCGTGGCGTGCACATGTCGGCCGGGCACCTCAGCCGCGAGTTCCGGCGCGCCTACGGTGAGTCGCCGTACGCCTACGTGATGACGCGGCGCGTGGAGCGCGCGATGGCGCTGCTGCGCCGTGGCGACCTCAGCGTCACGCAGGTCTGTTTCGCGGTCGGCTTCTCGTCGCTGGGCACCTTCAGCACCCGCTTCACCGAGCTGGTCGGGGTGCCGCCCAGCACCTACCGGCGCGAGGCGGCGCGCGCCACGGCGGGGATGCCGTCGTGCGTGGCGAAACAGGTGACCAGACCCGTCAGAAACCGGGAGGCGGTCACGGATCCCCAACTAGGGTGACCGGCATGAAGATCACCATTCACGCGAGCTTCCTCCCGCAGAACGACCCGGACGCCGCCCTGGCCTTCTATCGCGACGCCCTCGGCTTCGAGGTCCGCAACGACGTCGGGTACGGCGGGATGCGCTGGATCACCGTCGGCCCCGCCGATCAGCCCGGCACGTCCATCGTCCTGCACCCGCCGGCCGCCGACCCCGGCGTCACCGACGACGAGCGCCGCACCATCGTCGAGATGATGGCCAAGGGCACCTACGCCGGCATCCTCCTGGCGACCGCCGACCTCGACAGCACCTTCGCCCGGCTGCGGGCCAGCGGCGCCGAGGTCGTCCAGGAGCCGATCGAGCAGCCGTACGGCGTTCGCGACACCGCCTTCCGCGATCCCGCGGGCAACCTGGTCCGCATCCAGGAACTGCGCTGAGCCGTCCGGCGATCGGGGCCACCGTCACGCGCGGCGTGACCTGGCGACGCCGGCGGCGACGAGCCGCGCCAGCGGCAGCGCGACGAGTACCAGCAGCCCGCCGCCCGGCGAGGCGAACGTGACCAGGGTCGCGACCGCCAACGTCACCGACAGGGCCACCGGCTGCAGCAGCGCCGGCGACCTCCGCGGCTCGTTCGGCGCGCGCAGCCCGGGGTGCCTGCGGACCCACCAGGTCTGGGCGAGCGCGATCAGGCTGACGACGAGCAGGTTGCTGAGGTAGAAGACGGCGGAGTCGGCGCGCAGCCGGGTCTCGACGAACAGCCGTGCGGTGGGGAACGGCAGGAAGACCACCGCCAGCAGCCAGCCGGTGTTGAGCAGGAGCAGCGGCTCGTCGTAGTCGACGAGCCGCTCGTACAACTGCCGGTGGGTGTGCCAGAACAGTGCGATGGCCAGGAACGACACCGCGAAGGAGAGGATGTCGCCCAGGTGCCGGGCGATCAGGTCGGCCACGGACTGCCGGGCGGTGCTGGCGTCGGCGAAGTCGACGAGGGGAAGCACCAGCGCGGTCAGGGCGATGGCCACGATCGCGTCGGTGAGGTTGATGGTCCGCTGCAGCGTACGGTCGCGGCGCCGGTCGTCGTCGGGGCGCCGGCGCGGGCCGGCTCCGACCGAATCGTCGTCCATGCCCTGATTGTGACGACCGAGTCGGCTCCGTCGGGCCGGGCGGGAAATCCGGGCCGGGACAGAACCGCGCCACCGTCGGCTGCTTCGGCGGCTCCGCCCCGGGCGATCCCGACGGCGCGCGCCCCCGCCCCCGCTGCGGCCCTGGCGCTGCTCGGCGGGTTCGCCGTCACCGCCTCGGCGGCCGTTGGCCGGGGGCGAGACCGGCCGGGCCGGGGGCGAGACCGGCCGGGCCGGGGCAGTTGAGGGCGCCGGGGGCCGGTGCCGCCCGGCCCCGTGGGGGTCAGCCATAGGGCCGCGTTATGGATCCTTTGCTATATCCATCGCCATAGATGGCGCTTGTAGGCTCCGTCCTAATGGTTCGGACCGACTCCCACCGGGACCCCGCCCGTGGGAGCGGCCAGAGCAAGGGAGGACCGGGAGATGACACTCCCCCACACCAGCCGCCGCCGGCTGGCTGCCTTCGGCGTCTTCACCGCCTCGGCCATGGCCGCCGCCATGATCGGCGGCCCGGCCAGCGCGGCCCCGGCCAGCGGTGAGATCCTGCACGCCGACGGCGCCGCCGCGGTCCCGGGCAGCTACATCGTGGTGCTCAAGGACAGCGCCGTCGGCGGTCGGGCGGGCACCCAGGAGGCCGCCGTGGCCGCCTCGGCCCGGAGCCTCGCCGCCCGCTACAACGCCACCCTCGGCCACGTGTACGGCACGGCGCTCAACGGCTTCGAGGCGCGGCTGTCGGAGCAGGCCGCCAAGCGGCTCGCCGCCGACCCGTCGGTGGCCTACGTCGAGCAGAACCAGACCGTGCAGGCGACCGCGACCCAGACCAACCCGCCGTGGGGCCTGGACCGGATCGACCAGCCGAACCGCCCGCTGTCGGCCACCTACAACTACACCACCACCGGCAGCGGCGTCACCGCGTACATCATCGACACCGGCATCCGGACCACCCACACCCAGTTCGGCGGCCGGGCCGTCGACGGCTACGACGCGATCGACGGCGTCCTGCCCGCCGCCGACTGCAACGGCCACGGCACCCACGTCGCCGGCACCGTCGGCGGCTCGACGTACGGCGTCGCCAAGAGCGTCCGGCTGATCGGCGTGCGCGTGCTCAACTGCGCCGGCAGCGGCACGTGGGCGCAGGTGATCGCCGGCGTCAACTGGGTCACCTCGCACCACCAGGCCGGCCAGCCGGCGGTGGCGAACATGAGCCTCGGCGGCGGCCTCACCAGCTCCCTGAACACCGCCGTGGCCAACTCGATCGCCGACGGCGTCAGCTACGCGGTGGCCGCCGGCAACAACGGCGCCAACGCCTGCAACTACTCGCCGGCCTCCGTCTCGACGGCGATCACCGTCGGCGCGACGGACAGCACCGACACCCGGGCGAGCTGGTCCAACTACGGCTCCTGCCTGGACATCTTCGCCCCCGGCGTGGGCGTCCTGTCGGGCTGGTACACCAGCGACACCGCCACCAACACCATCAGCGGCACCTCGATGGCCTCGCCGCACGTGGCCGGCGTGGTCGCCCGCGTGCTGCAGAGCAACCCCACCTGGTCGCCGGCCACGGTGCACTCCCACATCGTCTCCACCGCCACCGCCGGCGTGGTGATCAACCCGGGCACCGGCTCGCCGAACCGCCTGCTGTACCGCTCCCCCTCACTCTGATCCGATGACGATCCGCCGGCCCCGGGGCGACCACGCCCCGGGGCCGGTCCCGTTCGAGAGGACCGGACCATGCTCGCTCCTGGTATCCGGCGCCGGCGCACGCTGGCGCTCGCCCTCGGGGCCGCCCTCACGGTCGGCGCCGCCCTGACCGCCGGCCCGCTTCCGGCCGCCGCGTCGGGCCAGATCCGGCACGCCGACGGCCCCACCGCCGTGCCGGGCAGCTACATCGTGGTGCTGCGCGACGGCGTGACCGCCGGCACCGCCTCGGTCGCCGCCACGGCCGACCGCCTCACCGGCAGGTTCGGCGGCGCCCACGGCCACGTCTACGACGCCGCCATCCGGGGCTTCGAGGCCCGGCTGTCGGAGCCGGCCGCCCGCCGGCTGGCCGCCGACCCGGCCGTGGCGTACGTCGAACAGAACCACCTGGCCCCGCTGGCCGCCGGCGTGCAGCTCGACCCGCCGTCCTGGGGTCTGGACCGCATCGACCAGCGCTTCCTGCCGCTGGACCAGCGGTACGCCTACCCGAACACCGCGCCCGACGTGCGCGCCTACGTCGTCGACACCGGCATCCGGGCCACCCATGTCGACTTCCAGGGCTCGGTGGGCGGCGGGTACGACGCCGTCGACGGCGCCCTGCCCGCCGCCGACTGCAACGGCCACGGCACCCACCTCGCCGGTACGGTCGGCGGACACCTGCACGGCGTGGCCAAGGACGCCCGGCTGGTCCCGGTGCGGGTGCTCGACTGCTTCGGCAGCGGCAGCTACGCCCAGGTTATCGCCGGGGTGGACTGGGTGACCCGGAACGCGGTCAAGCCTGCGGTGGCGCTCACGGGCGTCGGCGGCAGCGCCAGCACGGCCCTGGACTCGGCGATCACCAACTCGATCAACTCGGGCATCACCTGGGTCGTCGTCGCGGGCAGCTCGAACAGCAACGCCTGCAACTTCTCCCCCGCGCGGGTGCCGGCAGCGCTCACCGTGGCCGGCACCGGGCCGACCGACGCCCGGATGGGCTCCGGCAACTACGGCTCCTGCCTCGACCTGTTCGCCCCCGGCCAGGGCATCACCTCGACCTGGAACACCAGCGACACCGCGACCAACACGATCAGCGGCACCTCGATGGCCGCCGCCCACGTCGCCGGCTGCGTCGCGATGGTGCTCTCGGCGCACCCGACCTGGACACCCGCCCAGGTGGTCGCCCACCTCCTGGCCAACGCCACCACCGGCGTGGTCGGCAACCCGGGCACCGGCTCGCCCAACCGGCTGCTCTACTGCGGCACCGTCTGACACCTGCCGCCCCGGCGCCGTCCGGCGACGGTGCCGGGGCGCGGTACCGGCCCGGAGCCGCCCCGACGGCCCCCTCGCCGCACGCGCCGGGCCGACCGCCGCAGCAACCGCTATCGCCCGTCGAAACCGCAGCTCCCGGTGGGGTCGGGCCGCCCGGCTGCCGGGTGGTCTCCACCGCCCACCGCAAGATCCGCGCAGTTTCACGGGAAGTGCGGCCCCAGGCCGCGTCGAGGCCGCACTTTCCGGGAAACTGCGCGGATCTTGGGGGCGGCCCCCACGCCTCCGGGCCCGCCGGTTACCCGTGCCGGCGTGGCCCGGCTCGACCGGCCCGACCTCGCCTCCTGCCCCGTCCCGCACTGCCGCAGACCTCCCACGGTCACCTGTCGCCACCGTAGCCAGGCCGGGCAACCTCGGTGTCTCCCGTCAGCCGGGCGACTCCCCGGGAACCAGGTCCCGGACGTGCCGCAGCCCGGGCTTCCCGCTCAGCAGCACCTCCCCCACGGGGGATGCCATGTGGCACAGGCCGGCGGCCTGCTCCGCCAGCAGCGCGGCGTGCCGCGCGGCGAACCCGGCGAAGTAGGCGTCGCCCCGGTCCGGCACCGACCGCGCGAAGTACGCCCGGTTCTCCCGCTCGAAGCGGAGCAGAGCCGGGGCGTGGTGTTCGGCGAGGCGGTGCGGCTCGGGCATCCCGCCACCCTAGGGCGGGCGTCCACGCAACGGGAACTGGCTCGCCCACCGGGGGCCGGGTCCTGGGACGATCGGATCCGCGAGTCCGGCACGCGGGAAGGCGGTAACGCAGCATGGGAAAGACGTACGAGCACATCACCGGGCGACTGCGCGACTTCATCGGGGCGCAGCCGATGTTCTTCACGGCGACCGCGCCGCTCGCCGCCACCGGCACGATCAACCTGTCGCCCAAGGGGCTGGCGGGCTCCTGGGCCGTCCTGGACGAGCTCACCGTGGCGTACCTCGACTTCGCCGGCAGCAACGCCGAGACCATCGCGCACCTGCGCGAGAACGGCCGGATCACGCTGATGTGGTGCGCCTTCCAGGGGCCGCCGAACATCGTGCGGGTGCACGGCCGCGGCGAGCCGGTGTTCCGCGACGACCCGCGGTGGGCGGAACTGATCACCCACTTCCCCGCCGTCGACACCGGCTCGCACGGGCTGCGGGCGATCATCGTGGTCCGCGCGGAGCTGATCCGGGACACCTGCGGCTACGCCGTCCCGCTCATGTCGTACGACGAGGACCGCGACCTGCACGCGAGGCGGTTCGCGCGGGAGACCGACGACTCGCTCAGCGACTACTTCGCGGGGAAGGAACACGTCGCCACCAGCATCGACGGGTTGCCGGGCCTACCCCTCCCGCTGCCCCCGACACCGCCAGCCTCCCCGGGCGGGGAGGCTGGCGGTCGGAGACTGCCCGACGGGGAGACCCGGGTGTCGAGCTGATCAGAGGTAGTTGAACACCGGAGGGAAGACCAGGACCACGATCCAGGCCCAGACCGCGTACACCGGGAGGTAGTTGGTCTGCCAGCGCTCCAGCGCGGCGAACGGCTTGTGCCCGCGGACGAAACCCAGCACCAGCCACGCCGACCAGGCCAGGTTGGCCAGCAGGACGACGTTCTCCCCGAGCGCCGCCGCCTTGTTGGGGGTGGTGCCGTACTCGGTGATGCGCCCGGTGATCTCCACCAGCACCAGCACGTCGATGGCCAGCGCGCTGAGCACCAGGGCGAACTGCAGCTTGTCGAACAGGCCGGGCGGGGCCAGCGGGTCG
The DNA here is from genome assembly GCF_043198215.1 of Micromonospora sp. NPDC048830. Taxonomy (NCBI): domain Bacteria; kingdom Bacillati; phylum Actinomycetota; class Actinomycetes; order Micromonosporales; family Micromonosporaceae; genus Micromonospora; species Micromonospora sp. NPDC048830. Next base: position 2,440 of record NZ_JBICUP010000056.1, on the reverse strand, counting down.
CGGGCCGACATCGAGTAGAGCAGCAGCCCGAGGACCACCACCAGCAGGAGGTCGAACAGGATCAGCGCTTCCCGTTCGACGTCGATGCCGGCGCGCGTCCAGGCGTAGGCGACGAGGAAGGCCAGCAGCGCCGCGGTGAACAGCGGCGTGAACAGCCGCGTGAGGACCGGGGCGATGTTCTCGACGACACTCTGCTTGGCCTCGACGAGCCATCCGGCCACCACCGTCGCGGCGGCGGCCCCGCAGGGAACCAACCACTGCGAGACGAAGCCCTCCGGGGAGATCCCGATGGCCTCGAAGGTCTGAAACGTGAACGCGGTCAGCACGCCGCCGCCGAGGGCGATGAGGACGTAGTAGACGAACCACTCGCCGGTGAAGCGGATGAAGTCCATGCGTCGTCGGGACGAGCGCAGGTCGTCGGCGACATACGCCACCCCGACCACGAGCCACAGCGCGATGGGCAGATGGATGCTGGTCAGGACCACCGACTGGGAGTCCTCCGCGAGCGGATAGGCGTTGGCGGCGACGGCGCCGAGCGCGAACAACGCGAACAGCACCCCGATCACCGCCCTCGTGGCACGACGGCGCCAGGCCAGGAAGGCCGCCAGCCAGGGCAGCGCGAGCAGGGCCGCGTTGGGACCGTAGAACGCGGCGTCGTCCTGCAGGCTCATCCCGAACAGCTCGGGCACCTTGACGGACGCTGCCGCGCCCACCGCGCAGACGACCATCGCGGTGAGGTCGCGCCGCGACCGGGAATCCGCCGCCGGGTTGTCGGTCTCGCCGGTCAGCACCAGTTGCTTCCACAACCGCTCCGAGTGCTCCCGGGCGAACTCGCGGGACAGCTCGTCCAGGCTGCCCATGCGTTTGACCGCGACCAGGAACGCCTCGTCGGGGCGCAGGCCGGCGGCGACGAGCTCGTCGACGGAGCCCCGCAGATGATCTTCGAGTTCCTCGGTGTCGGACCGCCGCAGCTCTCGGCGGCGCTGCACGTAGTGACGCCACTGCGCGAACTGGGCCTCCAGCTCGTCCTGGCCGTCCTGCGCCGTCATGCCTGGCCCCCCATCGGGATCGCTCCGAACGGCCTGAAGTCGCCGGGGCCGACCCAGATCTCCTTGAGCGTGGCCACGACCGTGTCCCACTGGCGGCGTTGCTCCGCGAGCTCCGCCAGGCCCGTGTCAGTGATGCGGTAGTACTTGCGTCGGCGCTCGCCGGTCACCGACTGCCAGCTCGACTCCACGTAGCCGAGGCGCTCAAGCCGGTGCAGCAGCGGGTAGAGCAGCCCCTCGGTCCAGTCCAGCTCTCCACCCGACAGCTCATTGATCCTTCTCAGAATGGCGTATCCGTAGCTCTCCCCCTCGGCCAGGATGCCCAACACCATCGGTGTCGCCGAGGCAGCCACGAGATCCTTCGCGACCCTCACCAGACCTCCCACACTCCGTACCCTAGAACTGCCATGCATAGTACTGCTAGGTATCGGCGTGACGCCAGGGTCCCCGTGAGCGGATGAATGGAAACAGGACCAGCCCCGGCCCTACTCGGAGATCAGCCGACGGATCACCCGCCGAAGAACCCCGCAACGCGATCACGAAGCTCCCGGAACCGGCCCGCCCGGTCGCCGGCAGCGGCCGGCATGGCCAGGACGACGAGGCCCAGCGCGAGGACGACCAGGCCGCACCACGAGACGACCGGCAGGCGCTCACCGAGAACCGTGACGCCCAGGGCCGCCGCGACGGCGGGCTCGGCGAGGGTCAGCGAGGTGGCCACCGACGCGGAGGTGCGGCGCAGGCCGTACCCGAAGAGCCGGTACGCCAGATAGACGGTGACCAGGGCGAGGTACAGGGCGACCACGGCGCCTCGGGTGGTCCCGAGCCACCGCATGTCGGCGAGCGGGACGAGCGGCAGGACCAGCACCCCGGCCGCACCGAACAGGACGCCCATCACCGCGTCGGAAGGGTGGCCGCGCGTGATGAGCCTGCCGCCGATCAGCGAGTAAGCGGCGTACGACAGCCCGGCGCACGCGGCGAGGGCCACGCCTGTCAGGTCCACGGGCGTGGCACGCCCGGCAAGCTCTGGACCGAGCACCAGAAGGGCGCAGCCCAGCACGGCGGCCGCGGTCGCACCGGTCCAGCGTGCGGTCGGCCTGGCCTGCCCGGTGAGCCAGGACAGCAGGCCGGCGAAGACCGGCGCGCTGCCCAGGGCGATCACGGTGGCCACCGCCACGCCGGTCCGGGCCACGGCAGGGTAGAAGGTCAGCGGATACCCGGCCACCGCCGGCGCGCCCAGGAGAAGCAGCCACCGCTCGGGGCCGGTGCAGGTGGCGGGCAACGAGCGGGCGCGTCTAGAGGCAACGTCGCTCGGTTAAGGCGTTGTGGCGGCTGTCGAGGGGTGTGTCGCTCAGGCAAACAGAAGCGGAGTTCCGGTATTGAGGTGAGTCACTCCA
>NZ_JBICUP010000055.1:0-38358 GCF_043198215.1 Micromonospora sp. NPDC048830 | reverse complement strand
CCTTCGACAAGCCAGAAACCTAGACGGGACACGGCGTGCCCTGTTGATCAGGGCGTCAACCCACCCACGAGAACATCACAAGAGCCCCAATTCGCTTGTGTGGGCCGTGCAGCTCCGCCGCCAAGCCCGGTTGATCGCTCAGCTCGCCGGTCCAACCGACGGGCACCATCTGACGCTGCGTGCCATCACTGCCTGCCGCGAGCCCGTCAACCCCGGGGGCGGGCCCGCCGCCCCGCCAGCGGGGTCAGTCGCCAGATTGCGCGCCGGCAGGCCGACCCACGCCACCAGCGGGCATCCCACCCCGACGCGCCTCATCAGCATTGTCCGGCACTGGACGTCACAGCGGCCCCTTGATTCCGCGTCTTGCGCGATGCACCGCGGATCGGTCGAAATGCGACCATCCGGTCACGCCCATAGCGTCAAATGCCGGCTTTGCTACGTTGTCCAGAGCCACAAAAAGACGATCGCCGTGGCCACCTGGTCACAGCGATCGTCCAATGTGTTCGCTGCGAGCGTCTATTTTACCAGCTCACACCGTCGGGACGGCCGGATTCGAACCGACGACCCCTTGACCCCCAGTAGTCCGGTGGCCCAGCGGCATGCTCACGCACGTTTGCCCAGGTCGCCTCAAGCATAATCCGGCCGAGTAAAGGGGTCGTCGACCACGTCACCCGCCGTGCTGTGCGGCGGTCTGAACCCGCCGGGCCAACGCCAGGTAACTGTCCACGGCGCCAGGACGCACGTCGAGGTGCACGATCGTGCCGTTGTGGTGTTCGGCGAGATTCACAACGACTGCCACCGCGGGCGCGTCGTCGTCTCCGGCAACGAACGCACGGCGAACCCGCTCAGCGTGAGCAGTCAGCTTCTCCGCCGCATCTGGCCCACCCGCACGAGAACCGTCGCATCGCGCGGAAGCGGCTCAACCCGGAGCAGATCGCGTAGGCGGCCTGTGCGGTTACCCCCGCCAGGCCGACAAGATCTCCGAAGGACCCCACACCACATCCGCTTTCGTCGAGTCGACCTGTGGCGACACGCCGCTGAGGGAGACGATCACGAGCCCGCAACGGCTGTGGTCGAAGCCGGGCACCTGTGCCGCGCCCGCCGCCAGTTCGGCAAGGTCGCGCGCGTCGAAAGGACTGCTGAGCCATTTAATCGAACCCGCGAAGTAGACGGTCTGAGCCACCGGCGCCCGGTCCGCGCCAATGATGTCGATCTCCGGGTTGAACTGGCGGTTCCACCAACCCCCAACCGCCTGCACGTCTGACCAGGGCAGGCTTCCGGCGATCGCGGCGAGTTCCAGGGACTCTCGGATAAGCGGTTCGACGGCGCGGCCACGCCATCCCTTCCAGCGCCGCTGGACGAGTTTGAATGCTGCCTCCGGGCGGCCTCGACGGGCCTGTTCCTGCGCGCCACGGAGAATCGCCAGGTACAGGCGTAAGTTGCTGTCGGCGACTCGATACAACGCCGGTCTGCTCGGCTTCGTCGACAGCGGCTCGTCGACGGCCAGCACCCTCTTTTCCTCCACCAGCCGGCGCAGGAGAGGGGAAAGCAGACCGGACGCGAGCGGAGATTGGGCACCGCCTGCCGTCGAGGCGATGTTGGCATAGGCCCGATCGCCGCCACCGATTGCCTCAAGGACGCGGCGTGCCTGGTCCGGCGCGGGGAACTCGGCCAGCAGCGCCGCTTCCGGGATGCTGAAGACGACCGAGGCCGGATCGGCGCACTCCTCTTCGAGGAAGGCCAGCGGCGGCTTGGCCGGTGGCCAGGCCCGAATGATCCCCGGGAGACCTCCGCAGATCAGATGCGCATCAATTGCATCTGCCCCGCTGAGATCCAGCGCGCGCGCCGTCTCCGCCGGGTTCAGCGGCCCGAGCACGAGCGCGTCGGCGCGGCCGAAAAACGGCCGGTCGTATGCGGTCAGCCGCTCCATCATGTGGACGTCGCTGCCTAGGAGCAGAAGGAGTACGGGCTTGGTGGACAGTAGCCGGTCCCAAGCCGTCTGCAACGCGCCGTCGAAGAGCGCATCCTGCTCGGCAAGCCATGGAACCTCGTCGATAACGACCACGGATGGGACGTCCGGGAGGACAGAGGCTAGCGACCGGAAGGCGTCTGGCCAACCTCCGGCGGATATCGGCACCAAATCCGGGTTCGTCGGCAGCGGTGAATCACGCAACTCGGCCAGGAAGGTGGAGATCGCCTCGGTAGAGGACGCGCCCTTGGTTGCGGCGTAGAAGAGGTAAGGCACCTCAGCGCGGTTGCAGAACTCCTGGACGAGCCGCGATTTGCCCACCTGGCGCCGGCCCCGGATGGTGACCGCCAGTCCGGCACTCCCTGTTCGGAGCCGGTCCAGCCGCTTCTGCAACAAGGCAAGTTCGGCCGTTCGACCGACGAAGATTCCCGCCATCATGTAATCCCAGTCTACGTAGACGCCTTCTACGTAGACTCACTCTACCAAGCTTCTGTTGCCTGCCTCGTAGGAACCACGCTGTACGGTGCCAATACCTGTCGCACCTGCAGTGAGCTGGGGCTTCATGGGCATAAGGCACCTTCGTGGTCATGGTCTTCCAGCTGATCTATCTGGTCGCGATCCGCCTGTTCGACGCTCTGCTCCTCGCGGCTCGGAGCGACCGCGCGGTGCTCGCGGAACTGCTGGCCCTGCGCCACGAGGTCGCGGTGCTGCACCGTCAGGTCCACGGCCGACCACGACTGTCCTGGCCAGACCGGGCGATCCTGTCCGCGCTGGCCCGCCGCCTGCCCCGCACGGTCCGCATCCACCGGATCGTGACCCCGGCGACCCTGCTGGCCTGGCACCGCCGGCTGGTCCAACGCCGCTGGACCTACCCCCACCGCGGCAGCCGACCACCCATCAGCGACGAGACCCGCGAGCTCATCCGCCGGATAGCCCGGGACAACCCCCGCTGAAGCCACAAAAGAATTCAGGGCGAGATGCTCGGACCGGGCCACCGCGTCGGCCTCGACACCATCCGCCGAATCCTGGCCCGTGGCCGCCTCGGCCCCGCACCCCACCAGACCGACACGCCTTGGCGAACGTTCCTGCGCGCCCAGGCCACCGGCCTGCTGGCCACCGACTTCTTCCACGTCGATACCGTGTGGCTGCGCCGGCTGTACGTGCTGGTCGAGACGCCGCCGCGCACACCGAGGGCGAACTGTTTCGTGGAGCGCTGGGGCCGCAGCATGCGCGAGGAGTGCACAGACCACCTCCTCATCTACGGCGAACGGCACGCCAGGACGGTACTGACCGAATACGTCCGACACTTCAATGATCACCGGCCGCACCAAGGCCACGGACAGGTGGCACCCAACCATGACCCGGGCGTCGCCGTGCCGATCGACGGCGTCGTTCGACGCCGACGGCGGCTGGGAGGAATCATCAACGAGTACCATCGAGCCGCCTGAACGAATCCTTGAACCCGCTAGTCAGCAGCCGGAATCTAGTTTTGGCACCATACAGGGCCGAGGTGCTCCCGCCCGCCGATGACGATGACCTGTTCCCTGATCGTCAGCTCCCCTGCGGCCAGGTTGATGTCCTCCCAGCGCAGGCCTGCCATCTCGCCCCGGCGCGGGCCGCGCAGCGCCACCAGCCACCACAGCACGAACAGCGGATCGTCGCGCACCGCCACAAGAAACCGCGCCAGGTTGTCGAGGTCCCACACCGCGACCCGTGGGCGCACGCCGGTCTCGCGCCACACCGCCTCCTGCTCGTCATCCCAGACCACAGCGTGCGGGCGCGCCCCGTTCGGTAGCCGCAGGTTCCGGGCGGGGTTGTGGCCGACGATGCCCTGCCGTCTCGCCTCCGACAACGCGCTGCGCAGCACCGCTCGGATCCGGCTCACGCTGCCCGGCGAGATCAGCCGGCCACCGCGTACGACCTGGCGGCAGATCGCGTCCATGGCCCGCTGAACGGTCTTCACGCGCAGCTTGCTCAACCGATACACGCCAAGGTGCGGGATCAGGTACTTCTCCACGATGCTGCGGTAGTTGAGCACCGTCGTGGGCCTCAGCCGGCCCTCAAGCTCCGACAGCCAGAAGCGCAGCCAGCGCCGCACCGTCCACGTCCGCGCCACCGCCTCCGGCCCCGGCAACCGGGCCAACTCCCAACACGCCCGCTCCGCCTCAGTCAGGGTCGCGAACCCGCCCCGGCGAACCCGATCACGACCGCCGTCCACCCCGTTGACCTGCAGCGAGAAGTACCAGCGCCCGTGACTGAGGTCCGCCAGCCGCTCGCAGCGAGCGCCGAACTGCTTACCCGTCTCCTCGTCACGGCAGCCACACCGCCGGTACACCCGGCCCAGCCCATCGGAGGTGCGCATCAGCACCCACCCCAGAAGCCGAATCCAACAGCAGGCAGAGCCCGCAGCACGGCCGGACAGACATCAGCAGCCCGAACACGAGAACCGGACTTCACTACACCAAACGTCACAGTCTTCCTCAACCAGATTGAGTCCGACAGACCGGAAGGTAGGAGTCCGAGCCCTTCGAGCGCACCCACCTGACGAACCCGCAGCGCCGCCAGACAGGTCAGCAGCTCAGCGCGCCGCGCGAGCCCAAGTACGTGTGTCACAGGTGTGACTCACACGTGACTCACATGACGACAGGGAAGATAGCCAATCGGCTATCTTCCCTGGTCAAGTTGGTGCGCCCGAAGGGACTCGAACCCCTAACCTTCTGATCCGTAGTCACATGCTTCAATGCGACTACGGAGAAGGTCTCCATTCATCCGAACCCGTCCAACAGGGTCCGGCCGCAACCTGCCAAGTCCTAGCAGGTCCGGGCGATATATCGCTCATGGCGGATTCCAAGAGCCTTTGTGAGTAAGAGCTTCGTACGAGGCAGTCCCTACACGTCGGCGACAGTTCGCCGGCGTCCGAGCAGCCATCATGACATACCCCGGCGACTTCCACCACCAGAGATGGCAACACGATCAACGGCGCTGTTGCGTTGGCGGATCGGTGGACACGCCGAGCCGCGTCACCGGGCACTGTCAGATGGCTCGGGCCAGTTCCGTAAACGCGGCGGCCACCCGCAGACCGGGCTGGACGTCAGCGGCGAGTTCGTAGTGTCCGCGTCGGAGGTTCTGAACGAAGGCATGGCCGGCGATGATCGTTTGCGCGGTGCGGTTGGTGCGGAGTCCGCGCATCGGTCTGAGCCTGTGCTTGAGCTGGCTGTGGTCGGCCTCGATCGGATTGTCGGCGTGTCGTTCGATGCGGTGCCGCGCCGACGGGACCAGGTCATCGAGCACCCTCGGATAGACCGGGTCCGCGTCGGTGACCATCTGGCCGGGCGTGACCTTCGGCGTGGTCAGCGCCCGGCGGAAGAACCGCCGGGCCGCCGCGGCGTCCCGACGGGCCGAGACGAGCACGTCGATGACCTGACCATGCTGGTCCACGGCCCGGTACACGTACCGCCACACCCCGTTGACCTTGACGTAGATCTCATCCACGAACCAATGGTCACCAGGTGAGTGACGAGCGAAGCGAGCGGCGTCGGCCAACAGCGGGATGAACCGCCGCACCCACCGGTAGACCGTAACGTGATCCACCTCGACACCCCGCTCGACCAGCAACTCCTCCACATCCCGGTACGAGAGGTTGAACCGCAGACACCAACGGACCGCCAGCACGATCACCTCGGGCGGGAACCGGAACCCGACGAACGCCGACGCAGGCGGAGACCAGGACCGGACACGAGTCGACGACCTCACCGGCCCAGCAGACCACACCCGGCAAGCCGGAGTCGATCATGCTTTCGCCCAACGCAACAGACCCAGATCAACTAGTGTGGAGCACGAAGATCATGTCTCAGGAGTCCCGTTGCGGGAGAAGTTGTCATCAGCCGGACATCGAGATGGCCGGGTGCACGCAAATCCGACCACCCGAACCAAGATCACCAAAATCATCCTACGGCCGTGCCAGAGCTGAACCCCAATGACCGTTGATACGTGGGACGTGCTGCTTTCGCTACCTCTTTCGGCCTCCACCGACGTTGATGACATCAAGGTCGTTGCCGACGATGAGAAGGCCGGAATATCCGTTTTGCGCTGCGCGCCAGGCATGCTCAGGCCAGTTCGCCGGGGCGAGGTGGTTCAGGACGAGGTTCTTGGCGTTGGCGCGCTCGGCGATCACCGGGACCTGAGCGATGGTCGTATGGGCGGCGAGTAGGTGCTGCCGGATAGCTTCCTGAGTCTCCGTGCGAGGCTCGGGGAACTGCTGGTCGACCCATTCCTCCGCGATCACCTCGTGCACCAGTACGTCGACATTGCTCGCGAGTCCGACGAGGTTCTCGGACGGCCCGGTGTCGCCGGAGAAGACTATCGAGCCTTCGTCAGTGTCGAAGCGGTAGGCCAGGGCGGGAAAGACTGGCGCGTGCTGGACCAGCGTCGCGCTGACCTTGACCCGATCGTCTTCGTAAACGTCCACCGGGCTCATCCGTGGTTCGGGATTGCCGTTTGGATCCGCTACGACCCATTCCGGCAACTGCACGTCATGCGCTTCGACAAACTGTTGGGGTACCGGTAACCGGTTGTCGCGAGCCCTGTCGTTGTAGTCCGTGGCGAATGCCTCGACCAGGTGCTGCCACATCTCCCGCGTCCCGGGGGTGGGGCTCTCGGGACACACCACTGGCGGCGCCGCAGCCGGGCCGAAGAGCGGTGGCAGGGCACCCCGATCGCCGGGCCCAAAGAGTTTGATGGGCAGATCGGCGCGCGGGATGCCGTTGACCAGTCCCGTCGTGAAGATGTTGTTGAGATCGCAGACATGGTCGGAGTGCAAATGGGTCAGGAAGATCGCTCGCAGTTGATGCAGCACGCCCACTCTCGCCGGATCCTGCCAGCCCGGGAGCTTGGCCTTGACCATCTGATGTCCGACGCCATGACCGGCATCGACGAGGTAGTAGCGGTCTCCGACGCACACGGCGGAGGATATGCCCGCGCGTGTGGTGTTCGGAAACCATGGCGGTCCGCCGGCGGTCCCCAGCAGCACCAACCGGGTGCGTGAGGTCCGCCCGTACTCCCTCGGTGCTGGTTCGCCGGACGCCTTCGCGGCGGACGGGAACGCGGCTAGCCCCACCGAGGCGAGGCCACCGCCCAGCATCGCCCGACGTGCGAAACCCGAGCCATCGTTCGATCTTTGGGTCATTACTGCCTCCTATATATCGGAACCGCAGGGCCCAACCCGGGATGTTGGAGGGCAGTCCGGCGTGGGTAACAGCGAGCGGGACTCCGTCCGCCAGGCCACCTCATGGATCATGACCCACCCCGACCACCTCGATCCCCGCGACGCCGCCAAACTACGCGACCTGCGCCGCCGGAACCATGACCTGAACCGGCTGGTCACACACGTACGCACGTTCGCGGCAATGATGACCGGCCGCCACGGCGAACGCCTCGACGAGTAAATCGCCGCCGTCGAACACGACACCCTCACGCCGCTCGCCGGATTCGCCCTCAACATGCGCCGTGACCTCGACGCCATCCGCGACTGCCTGACCCTGCCGCACAGCTCCGGCGCCATCGAAGGCACCATCAACCGGTGATCGTGGAGATTGTCTGCCGGGACACGTCGGCGCCATACACCTCGGCCAGGTGGGCCTGGATGTCCCCCGTGGTCAACCCCTTGGCCGACAGGGAGATCACCATGTCCTCGACCCCGGACAACCGGCGCTGACGCTTCCGCACGATCTGCGGCTCGAACGTGCTGTCCCGGTCCCGAGGCACCTCAATCTGCACCGGCCCGACCTCCGTCAGCACCGTCTTGCTCCGCACGCCGTTACGGGAGTTCCCACCGTTGTCTCCGGCCGGGTCGCCCTTGTCATAGCCCACGTGATCGGTGATCTCACCGTCGAGAGCGGCTTCCAGGACCCGCTTGGTCAACTGCTGCAGCAGCCCGCCCTCGCCGGTGAGCTGCAGACCCGTCGCGCGAGCCTGTTCCACCACCTGGGCGACGAGCTGATCGTCAACCCCGTCTCCCACCGGCCGCGCCGGTCCACGCTTCGCCACCTGGTCAGTATCGACCTCGGTGATCCAGGGTGACCGTCCTCGGGGATCAGGGTCAGATGCTCCAGGCGAAGCGCAGCCGGGCGGTAAGTTCGTCCGGCTCGACATCGCGGTACGTCTCGTGTTCCCGGTGCCGCACCGCGACCAGGGCCTCGAGTACGGACGCGCCCAGGATCTGCTGTATGACCGCTGACTTCTCGAGCTGCTTCAGCATGTCCCACGGGTCGGTGGGCAGCAGTTCGATGCCGGCCTGGGCGCGTGCCTCGGTCGTCAGCGATGACGGGTTCCGGCGGAGTTCCGGCGGCAAGGTCAGCTCCTGACGTATGCCGGTGAGCGCCATCCCCAGCACAACCGCACTGCTCAGGTATGGGTTGGCGGACGGGTCCACCACCTTCACCTCGACGTTCGCGCCCCACGGGTTTCCGTTGGTCGCCGCGCAGAGCCGCACGGCGGCCTCCCTGTTCTCCAGCCCCCAGCAGCAGTACGCGCCGGACCACGTGTCGGGCCGCAGGCGCAGCCGCGACACGGCCGAGTTGGCCAGCACGCCCAATGCCTCGGGAAGGAACCGGACGAGACCGCCGATCGCAGCAGATCCCTCCCGGGTCAGACCGTGCGGTCCCGGGCCCCCCGAGAAGAGTGGCCTGCCGTCGCGGGTAAGGGAAAAGTGCAGGTGTGCTCCGTTCCCGCTTCCGTCGGCGTACGGCATGGGGGAGAAGGACGCGTCAACGCCGTGTCGCCGGGCGATCGAGCAGACGAGGATCCGCGCGAGTACGACGTTGTCCGCTGCGGCGGTAGGCGGGGCAGGGGCGAGGGACAACTCCATCTGCCCAGGTCCGTACTCGGCGTGAACCTGCTCCACTGGCAGGTTGGCCCGCTGCGCGGCGGTCAGGAAGTCGCGGATGAAGTCGGCGTGGGCGATCGCAGCGCCCAGGCCGTACGCGGCCCACGGCCGCCGGGGCGACCGATCATGGGAAACCAGTGTGAACTCAAGCTCGTGCCCTATCCGCGCCTCGAGACCGCACGCGCCGAGTGCTTCGCAGAGTGCGTCCAGGGTGGTACGTGGACAGGAACTCGCCGGTGTTCCGTCCTGCTCGCACATGCGCGCTGGCGCCCAGGAGACGCCCGGCCCGAGGTGACGCAGTTCGTTCTCGTCGATCCGCAGGCGGAGGTCGCCCACCACCGAGAAGTTCGGTGTGAAGGCGAGTTGGTCGTCGACGCAGAAGACGTTCCAACTGGGGGAGGCCCCGAGGCCGGAGCTAGCGAAGGTGCGGACCCGGGAGGCGGGGACCACCTTCGCGCGTGCCACGCCGCTCATGTCGACGACGGACCCGACGACGATGTCTGAAAGCTGCTTCTGAAACGTCATGCGTAATCACCTTTCGGCATGGCGAGGTGGTGGGGGGACGGTGGCGGCCAACGGAACCCGCTGGCGAACGTCGCCGGCGGGTTCCGTTCCGGCCGACGCGGCGAGGTAGCCGGCGAGGAGGGCGTGGGCCACCCGGCGGACGGCGTCCTCGTCGGGCAGGTAGCGATCGGAGTGCAGGCTGCCGCCTTCGCCGGAGGTGCCGACGAAGAGCATCAGGATGCGCGCCGCCCGGCCGTAGTAGGCGAAGTCGTCAGCTCCGAAGGACCTGAACTCGTGGTCGGTGTCGAATCCCTGCAGACGTAGGATGCTGGCGGTGGTGCGAGCCAGCGCGGCGTCGTTGACCAGGGGCGGGTTGCCCAGCCGTAGGTCCACCTCGGTGGTACACGAGTAGGCCGTGGCGATCGACTCGGCGATCGCCCTGACCCGGCCGTGCAGGTAGGCCTGCTGGGTGGGCGAGCTGGTGCGGATGGTCCCGGCGAGGTCGACCTTGGCAGGGATGACGTTCGGCGCCTCGCCGCCGTGGATCGCGCCCACGGAGACCACGGCGGACTCTCGGGGGTCCACGTTGCGTGCGACGATCTGCTGGGCCGCCAGGACGAAGGCCGAGGCAGCGAGGACCGGGTCGGCGGAGAGGTGGGGGTACGCCCCGTGCGCCGCCCGCCCATTGAAACTGACAGTGAACTCGTCGGACGCGGCGTTGACCGTGCCCTCGTTCGATGTGACCTTGAGCGAGTTCAGGGCCGGTTGCACGTGTGCGCCGATCACCGCGGTGATGTTGTGCCTGGCCCATTGCGGCCTGGCCAGCAGGTCGATCGCCCCCGACGGCAGGGTCTCCTCCCGGGGTTGCCACACTGCCACCACCGGTGCCGGCAGGTCCGGTACCCCGGCGAGGGTGTTCAGCACGGCGATCACGGCGGCCATGTGCACGTCGTGGCCGCAGGCGTGCATGGCCCCGTTGACAGAGGCGAACGGGGCGCCGGTGCGCTCCACGATGGGCAGGGCGTCCAGCTCCGCCCGCAGCGCCACGCTCGGCCCGTCCCTTCCGACGCGGACCAGTGCCCCACCGGTCTCGATCAGGTCGATGGCGGCGCCGATGGGTACATACTCCAGCAGGGTGGCGAGGGTGTCGTCCTCCTGACCGGAGACGCGTGGCTGCCGGTGCAGCCGTTCGCGCAAGAGCGCCGCTTCCGGGATTCGGGCGTCGAGGGCCTGGAAGAGGTGGTGGTAGGCCGGCGTCCCGGCGTCGTCTCGTGACGCGGCCATCAGTACCCCCGACCGAGCGAGTAAACGGCGCGGGCGTTCTCCGAGCCGGCCATCCGGGCCACTCGGACGGCCTCGGCGATCGGCCAGTCCTCCCGGCGCACGTACTCGGCGAGGACCCGCGCGGTGGCGGTCCGCCACAGCCGCGCGCCAAGGTACACCAGTTCGGGCAGCCCCCACGCGTCGGTGGAGAAGAGCAGCTTGTGGAAGGGCGTCAGGTCCATGGCGGAGCGTAGTAGCGACTCGGCGTTCGCTCCCAAGTAGTTGACCGCGAGGCCGGTGTCGAGATAGACGTGCGGATAGGCGTGGGCCAGGTAGCCAGCGCTGCGCTCGAACGGGTAGCAATGCAACAGCACCAACTTGCCGGCTGTGCGTTCCGATCTGGCGATCAGCGGTTGGAGCAGCGCGGGGTCGGCCATCCGGAGGGTCAGGTCCGGATCGCCGAAACCGGTGTGGACCTGGAGAGGTTTGCCCTGTTCGAGGGCCCACCAGATCAGGTGCCGGGTCAGAACTGCGTCCTTCAGCCGGGGCGCGTCCCCACCGGTCACCTGGCCGTGCCAACGGGCGGCCGCGGCGAGGATCTCGGTGTCGGTGGGCCGTGCGGGGTCCAGTGCCAGGCCGCACCGGTACGCGGCCACCGTCTTGTAGCCGACAGCCCGACTGCCGTAGTCGTCCAGCATGTTCGCCAAGCGGCGAAGGAAGTCCTCACCCGACACCGAACCCGTCACGGCCTGTTCCGCCACCGTCTCCAGCCGGACGATCCGGTGAACGGTGGCCCCGCTGAGTTCGCCGAACGTGTTCTCCGCCATGAGCTGGTCGGACCGGTATCCCCCGTCGAGGCAGTAGGCGCTGATGCCCGCGGCGCGCGTCAGTCGCCGGGTCACCGACCGGAAACCCAGCCGCTTGCGGTGGGCCAGGTACTTGTCCGGATCGGCGAAGGGCGGCAGGCCGAGCACGGGCGCGCAGTACCGGCGGAGGGCGAATCCCAGTTGCGAGTCGAACTGGGAGTGGGGGGCCGCCGGGCCACGGGGCGCCTCCGTGATCGAAGCTTCCAGCTCGGCGCGCGTGAGGTCCCGATCGAAGACGCTGTGCACGTGGTGATCGACCAGGGGGAGAGCTTCGATCTGGTGGATCAGGTGGGAACGGCGCCACGGCCAAAGCGCCTGGTCTACCTTCATGGGCGGCGATCGTAACAGCAGTTACGTCGCGATGGAATTAGCTGACGGCCGTAACGGCGGTTACGCCTGAGGTTCGAGCGACGCCCGTATCTGCTCCAGCTCTCGCATGCGGCTCGGGAAGGTGTCGCGCAGCCGGCCCTGGAGCGCCCCGATCAAGGTCTCGACCAGAGCCACGGTGCAGACGTGGCTGTCGAAGGCGCTCACCGCGTCCACCTTCGCCGTGAGCACGACATCGGCCATCTCGGCGATGGGCGACATCCACGGATCGGTGATCAGCACGACGCTCGCCCGCCGGGCCCTCGCCAGACGGACGAGCGCGATGGTGTCCGCCTGGTACCTGCGGAAGTCGAAGGCGACGACGCAGTCCCGCCGGCGTAGGTCAGGCGTGACGGTGGCCGCCGCACGGGCGTCCGGGTGAATGTGGCAACCGGGGCGTAGCGCCTGCAGATGAATCGCGAAATACTCCGCCGCGAGCCGGGTGAACCTGCCCCCGAGGATGTGAACGCGGGCATCCTGATCGGCCAGCAGGGCCACCGCCCGGTCGAACTCAGCGTCCGGGATCTCCGCCAGGGTGCGACGGACGCCCTCGGCGAACAGGCCGGCGGCGGTGGCGCGGAACTCACCCGTGGCCGTCTGCGCGGCCGATGGTGCCGACTTGGTGAGCGGCGAGGCGGTCTTGGCTACGAGTTCGTCCCGCAGTGCCGTCTGGAACTCCCGGTAACTGCGGTAGCCAAGCCGGGACACGAACCGGATGACGGTTGGGCCGCTGACCTTCGCCAGCGAGGAGAGGGCGGTCGTGGTCTCCAAGCCGGCGGCCGGGTACTGCGCCAGGACGACTCGCGCGACCTGACGTTCCTTGGCGGAAAGCCGGTCCATGGCGGAGCGGATCCGGGACGCCACGGTCTCCGTACGAGCATCGCCGTCCAGGACATCGAGGGTCATCACGCTAGGTGTCCCTTCTTGTGCGGATACCGCGACCGGTGCCGGCCTCCACGGTTGCGGGTGGGGGTGCACGGTGCGGAGGGGCAAGCGTACCGAGCCCCGGGCCGGGGTGGTGCCTGCTCCAGTCAGGGTCGGGCGTCGTCGTCCGGTGCTGGCAGGAGCTCCAACAGCCGCAGCAGCGCGGGGCTGTCGTTCGCTGACCGCCAGACGAGCTCCAGCGAGGCCTTGAGCGGAACGTCCGCCCGCAGGGGCCGGTAGCGCACCCCCTCGAAGCGCATCCTGGTCGCCGACCGCGGCACGAGCGCCAGGCCCCACCCCGCCTGGACGAGCGCCAGCATCGAGTGGATCTGCGAGAGATGCTGCACCGCCTGCGGGATGACTCCAAGATCGGAGAATGCCCTGGTCAGAAGGTCGTGGAAGTACCGCGAGTCGATGGGCGAATACATCACCGCGTTGATCTGGTGCAACGCGGTGAGGGGCAGCGGCTCGTCCCCGGAGCTCAGCGGGTGCCCCACCGGTACGGCGGCCACGAACGGCTCCTCGTACAGAGCGCGGAACGACAGGTGTGGCGGTCGCGAGGCGGGACGGGCGATGCCGAGGTCGATCGCGCCCTCCGACAGGGCCTCGTGCTGCTTCTGGGTGACGAGTTCCCGGAGATCAACCGCTACCGACGGCAGTTCGGCGCGCGCGAGCTGCAGGACGTCCTGCAGCCCGGAGTGGGCGCTTCCCGCGGTGAACCCAATGCGCAGTGTCCCCGAGGTCCCGGCGCCGATCTGGCGCACGGCGAGCGTGGCGCGCTCGGTGTCCCGGAGGATGCGTCGGGCGTCGTCGAGGAACGCCCGGCCGGCCGGCGTGAGCCTGACCGAGCGGCTCGACCGGTCGAGCAGTGGGGCCCCGAGATGCCGCTCCAGCAGCTGGATCTGCCGGCTCAACGGCGGCTGCGTCATCCGCAGTCGCTCGGCCGCGCGCCCGAAGTGCAGCTCTTCTGCCACCGCGATAAAGCATGCCAGCTGCGCGAGGGTGACCAATCGATACCTTCCCTGTATTGATCCATGCCTTAGATGTGTTGGACGTGAATACTAGCTGGTGACTAGCGTCGGGCTCCTCACCGTCGTAAGGAGTTCGGAACAGATGGTCGCCATGCCGCCGGATGAAGTCGTGAAGCGCCTCGGCTCGGGACTCCTGGCGTTCCCCGTCACCCACCTGGACGACGAACTGGCCTTCGACGAGGCCGCCTATCGGGACAACATCGGCTGGCTCACCGCCCAGGGATGCGCTGGCATGTTTCCCGCCGGAGGGACCGGGGAGTTCTTCTCCCTCACCCCGAACGAGGTGGAGCGAGTGGTCCGGGCGGCGGTCGAGGAGGCGCCGACCGGAATGCCGGTCATCGCCCCGGCGGGCCACGGCACCGCCAGCGCCGTCGACATGGCCAGAAGCGCTGCGCGGGCCGGTGCCGACGGCATCCTCCTGCTGCCGCCGTACCTCACCGAGGCCGGCCAAAGCGGACTGGAACAGCATGTCCGGGCGGTCTGCCGGGCCACCGACCTGGCCGTCATCGTCTACAACCGGGCCAACGCGGTCTACACCGACATGACGCTCGCCCGGCTGGCCGGGGACTGCCCGACCCTGGTCGGGTTCAAGGACGGGATCGGCGACATCGAGCAGATGGCCCGCGTCCACGCCCGCCTGGGCGACCGGCTGCTGTACGTCGGCGGGCTGCCCACCGCCGAGATGTTCGCGATGCCCTACCAGGCGCTCGGCCTGACGACGTACTCCTCGGCCATCTACAACTTCCTGCCCGGGTTCGCGCTCGAGTTCTACGACGCTGTCCAGCGCCGCGACGCCGACTACGTGCACGCCGCGATGAACTCGTTCTTCCTGCCCTACGGAGATCTGCGCAGCCGCAGGCCGGGGTACGCGGTCAGCATCATCAAGGCCGGAATGCGGGTGATTGGTCGTCCGGCCGGGCCCGTCCGCCCGCCGCTGACCGATTTGACCCGCGACGAGCTCGAAGACCTGGCCGCCCTGATCGAGAAGGTGAGCTCGCGGTGAGGCCCAAGATTCGCGGCACCTCGCTCGTCGGCTTCACCGACGTTGCCCACCACGAGGGCAGCACGTTCCTCGCCATTGATCCGCGTACAGGTGCGGCTCTGCATCCGCCGTTCGCTGAAGCCTCTTCGGCGGACGTGGCACGTGCGACGACCCTGGCCTGGCGTGCCTTCCCGCGTTACCGCGCCACTGGACCGGACTTGCGGGCGGCGTTCCTGGAGAACATCGCCACCGGCCTGGAGGAGAACCGGGCCCTGATCACCGATCGGATGGTCGCGGAAACCGGCCTTCCCGCCGCCCGGGCCGACACCGAGATGACGCGGACCCTCGGGCAACTACGGCTGTTCGCCGCGGTCGTGCGGGACGGGAGCTGGCGCCAGGCGCGGATCGACCCGGGCGACCCGGACCGGGTCCCGGTTCCCCGGCCGGACATCCGGCAACGGGCGGTTCCTCTCGGACCGGTGGCGGTCTTCGCTGCCGGCAACTTCCCGCTGGCGTTCTCCGTCGCGGGCGGGGACACCGCCGCCGCTCTGGCCGCCGGAGCGCCGGTGATCGTGAAGGGGCACCCGGGGCATCCGGGAACGTCGGAGCTGGTCGGGCGGGTGGTGCGGGAGGCAGTGCGGTCGCACGATCTCCCCGAGGGGGTCTTCTCGCTGCTGCAAGGCGCCAGCGATGAACTCGGCGAGCAGTTGGTCACGGCCCCGCTCGTCGCCGCTGTGGCCTTCACCGGGTCGCGGGCCGGCGGGATGGCACTCGCCACCGCGGCGCAGCGTCGCCCGGCGCCCATCCCGGTCTTCGCCGAGATGTCCGCGGTCAACCCGGTGATCCTCCTGCCCGACGCCCTGCACCGGCGGGCCGGCGCCCTCGCCGTCGACTACGTCGCTTCGGTGACCGGGAGCATGGGCCAGCTGTGCACGAAGCCGGGGCTGGTTTACGTGCTCGACGGTCCGCTCGCTCACCGCTTCCTCGACAGCGCTGCGGCGGCCCTCCGTGCCATGCCTGCGGGGCCGATGCTCACGTCCAAGATCGCTGCATCCTACCGGCGGCGGCTCGCGGAGGTGACCAGCCTCGACGGGGTCGGTACGGTGGCGCTGTCCCGGTGCGACGGGACCGCCGAGACGTTTGCCGCACCGCACCTGCTCGTCACGACCGGTGATGTCGTGCTCGGCCAGCCCACTCTCTCTGAAGAGATCTTCGGCCCGGCGTCGGTGGTCGTGCGCGTACGCGACGAGGCGCAGTTGGCCGAGCTGCTGCGGATTCTGCCGGGCCAGCTGACCGCGACGATGCACGTTGGCGACGCCGACGATTCGCTCGCTGCGGCGCTGATCGAGGAACTGGAGCTGATCGCGGGCCGGGTGATCGTGAACGGGTGGCCCACTGGCGTGGAGGTGTGTCACGCCATGGTCCATGGTGGGCCTTTCCCGGCCACCTCGGCAGCCGCCACCACGTCGGTCGGGAGTCGGGCGATCGAGCGCTTCTTGCGCCCCGTCGCGTACCAGGCCGTCCCCGAGCGGCTCCTTCCGCCGGAACTGCGTACCGACCCGCCCTACGCCGTGCCGCGGTTGATCCGGGGCGTGCCGGAGGCGGTAACGCCGCAGCTCAACGACGAATCTGTAACAAACGATTTATTGAAGACCAATTGACTGCAGATTGTACACATCACTACAGTCGCGGTGTCTTCCCGCCGCCGTTCCGCCCCCCTTTCGGGTTGCCGCCTGACCGGCAGTGACCCCAGCACGCCGGAGGAATCATGACCGCCACTCTCTACGAGCGGGACATGGCCGCAGTAGCGGCGATCGAGAAGCTGAGGTTCTACCCCCTGGAGGTCGTGTCCGGGTCCGGCAGCATCCTGGTCACCCCGGACGGGCGAGAACTGATCGATCTCACCGCCACCTGGACCGCGTGCGGCCTCGGGCACGGCCACCCCCGGATCGTCGAGGCGATCACGCGCGCCGCCCAGAGCCCACCCGGGGCAGGTGGGCTCTCCGCGGTCCACCCGGACTCCGTCGGGCTCGCCGAGGACCTGCTGGATCTGGTACCCGGGGACGGTGCTCGGCGGGTCTACCTCGGCCACGCCGGATCGGACGCGAACGACGTGGCGATCCGTGCCTGTCAGAAGGCGTCGGGCAAGGAACGCGTCGTCGCCTTCGAGCACGGCTACCACGGGGGTGTGGGTACCGCGCTCGGCGTGTCAGCGGTCCATGTGGAAGCCGGTTCGACGACACCAGCACGCGGCGCGGTCTTCGCACCCTACCCCGATCCCTTACGGCCGCACGAGCAGAGCGACGGGGACGAGATCGGCTACAGCCTCTCGGTCGTGGCGGCGGCTCTGCGCGGTAACGACGTCGCCTGCGTGATCGTGGAGCCGATCCTCTCCGATGGCGGCCTCATCCTGCCACCGGAGGGGTTCCTCGCGCGACTGCACCGCCTCACCCGAGAGTACGACGTCCCGCTCATCTGTGACGAGGTGAAGGTGGGGCTCGGACGGCCCGGAACGCTTCACGCCTTCCAGCACGAGGACATCCAGCCCGACATCGTGACGCTGGGTAAGACACTCGGTGGTGGCCTGCCCATCTCCGCGGCGGTCGGCCCCGCGAAGATCCTGGACGTCGCCCCCGGATCGGCGCTGCTGACCACGGCCGGAAACCCGATTTGCACCGCTGCCGCCCGCTCCGTGCTGCGCACCCTGCGCGACGAGGACCTGCCGGCGGCGGCAGCGGCGCGGGGGGCCCAGTTCGTCGGCCGCCTGCGGGCCGTCGCGGACGGCGCCGCTGGAGACGCGGTCGCCGCCCGCGTCGGCGACGTCCGTGGGCGTGGCCTGGCGATCGGGCTCGACCTGGTGAGCGACCGGGAAACCCTCCAGCGCGACAACCTGTTCGCCCGGAAGGTCGTCTACCGCGCGTGGCAACTCGGCGCGGTCGTCTACTACGTGGGCGGGAACGTGCTTGAGATAACTCCGCCCCTCGTCATCACCGAGGCCCAGGTCGACCGGGCGGTGGACATTCTCGCCGAAGCCATGGCGGACGTCCTCGGCGGCGCGGTGAGCGACGAGACGGTGTCCGCCTTCGCCGGGTGGTGACGCGGGCGCGACCGCCGCCTTCGGTCCCGGACCCTGTCCGACCTCAGCACCCACGACATTTCAATCGGCACGAGTACCGGGAAGGACGATCACGTGAAGATTCACCTCGATGTTGAGGAATGCCTGGGTTACGCCAACTGCGTGATGGAGGCCCCCGAGCTGTTCGACTTGGACGCGCGGACCAACAAGGCAGTCGTCCTGAACGACGCGCCGGGGCAGGAACAGCGCGAGTCGGCCGAGCGCGCGGTGCGGGTCTGCCCCGCCGCGGCGCTCAGAATCGCCGAGGCGTAGATGTCCACGCGCCGCATCGTCATTGTCGGTGCCTCGCTGGCCGGCGTCTCGGTCGCGGCACAGTTGCGAGCGCGCGGTGACGCGTCCGAGATCGTCATCGTCGGTGACGAGGGGGCCCTGCCCTACGACCGGCCTCCCCTTTCCAAGCAGTTCCTGGACCGGGGACACCCCCTACCGGTGGAGCGGACGCTGCTGCGTTCACCGCAGTGGTACCAGCAGAACCGGATCGAGCTGTGGACGGGGGCCTCGGCCGAAGCCCTCGACGTCGCGCAGCGGGTGGTGCGGCTCAGCGACGGGCGTGCGCTGCCCGGCGATGAGATCGTGGTCGCCACCGGAGCACGTCCGCGCCAGCTGCCGGAGTTCCCTCCCGGGCAGCGGGTCTTCTACGTGCGGACCCTGGGCGACGCCGAATGCTTCCGGGCGTTTCTGCCCGCCCGGGGTCGCTTGGTGGTCGTCGGTGCCGGGTTCATCGGTCTCGAACTGGCGGCTGTCGCGGCGACGTGGGGCTGGCAGGTGATCGTCCTGGAGAAGTCCGACAGCCCACTGTCCCGGGTGTTGCCGGCGGAACTCGGCATGCTGTGCGCGGCGCCGCTGCTGCGCGCGGGGGTACGGCTGCTGTGCGGGGCCGGGATCGTGTCGGTGCGCCACGGGGACGAGCGCTCGGCGATCGGGCTCGCCAGCGGCGAGCTGATCGAGTGCGACGCGGTGGTGGTCGGCGTCGGTACCGTGCCGAACGTCGAATGGCTTGCCGGCAGCGGCCTGGCCGATCCCGACGGCGTGCCCTGCGACGACCGGGGGTCGACGGCGGTGCCCGGCGTGTGGGCGGTGGGCGACGTGGCCCGGTGGTACAACCGCTGGACCGGCAGCCAGATGCGGACCGAGCAGTGGACCGCGGCGCGCGAACAGGCCGTGATCACTGGTGATGCGCTCTCCGGTCGCCCGTCTGGCTCGGCAGTGCCGGAGTGGAGCGCGCCACCGTACTTCTGGTCGGACCTGCTGGGGGTGAAGATTCAGTTCGCCGGCCAGTCACCAGCGGTGGCCCAGGTGCTGACCGCGCACTCGGGCGGAGCCTCCATCTCCTTCATCGGGGACGAGCTCGCACCCACCGCGGTGCTCGGTATCCAGGCACCGCGTGTCATGGCGCACGCCCGGACCGTACTCGTGAACGACGGTACCTGGGCCGGAGCCCGCCAGTGGTTGGCATCGGCATCGCTGACTCCCCAACCGGCCGTCCTGTTGCCCGTCGGGCCGTCCTGACGGCCCTGCTCGAACTGTCCGCCTCCCGTACGAAGCCCCGCACTCCATCGAAGAAAAGCCGCCCGACTGGGAACAGGCCGCGGCGCCATGCCGGTACTACCTGAACGTTGGAGAGACCATGTATGAACGACCGTCGACTGCGGGAGTCAGTCGCAGAAACCTTCTCAAGGCCGCCGGGCTGGTGGGCGGCACGTTTCCGATCTCCGCCCTGACGGGCTGCGGCGGTGGAGACTCCCGCGCCTCCGGTGGCGCACCGGGTCAGCACACGATCATCGCGGGCGGTTCGTCGACCGGCGCCTCCGGTGTCTACCGCGAAGCGCTCCGGATGGCGGCCGAGAAGCAGGGGTACGTGGCGCGGCTGGAAGAGCTCGCTCAGGACGCCGCCGTCCTCGCGGTGCGGAGCGGCAAGACGAACGCCGCGCTGATGAGCTGGGTCAACATCGCCCAGGCCCAGGAGGCTGGCGCGCCGGTGGTCGCGATCGCCCCCGCGTGGGCATCCCACAACGCCATTATCGTGCGGCCGGACAGCCCATATCAGTCCATCGAGGACCTCGTGGGCAAGCGGGTGGGCTTTCCAGCCCGCACCTCGGGCGGTTACTTCGAGACCCGTGAGGCCCTGATGGAGCAGGGCCTCGACCCCGAGAAGGAGTTCAAGCTGACGTCGCTCGCCGACGCCGCGGTGATGCTGGGACTGTTCGAGAAGGGTGAGTTCGAGGCGGTCGCCCTGTTCGAACCCCTCGTGTCGAAGATCCTCAGCCAGGGCAAGGCCCGCGAACTGATCCAGATCGGGACCTGGCAGGCGTCGCGGCGCAATGGGGTGATGGCGCCGGCCAACTGCTGGGCGGTACGCCGGGACTGGGCGCAACAGCAGGACCCGGCGAAACTGACGACGATCTTCACGGAGGCCACCCGCACCGCCGCCACGGACCCCGCGCCGTACCAGGTCGCTGGCAAGGCCGCGGGCCTGGACGCCAAGGCGATCCAGCTGTTCCAGCAGCGGCTGTCCCGCCTCGCCGCTCCGTCGCTCACCGACGCCGCCTTGAAGTACGTGCAGGCGGGCCTCGACCACGCCAGGCGCGACGGCCTGATCACCAAGGCCGTGACCGTCGACTCCCTGCTCCTGGCGTCATGACGTCCTTCGGAGCCCTCGCCGAGCGCTACGGCAGAGCCCGGCGGGTGGCGAGAAACCAGGCCATGCCGGCGGCTG
Source organism: Micromonospora sp. NPDC048830 (assembly GCF_043198215.1). Lineage (NCBI taxonomy): Bacteria > Bacillati > Actinomycetota > Actinomycetes > Micromonosporales > Micromonosporaceae > Micromonospora > Micromonospora sp. NPDC048830. Next base: position 17,718 of record NZ_JBICUP010000055.1, on the reverse strand, counting down.
ACTCGACGACCAGCCGGCTCGCCGCCCGGGGGGCCTTCGTCCTGTGCTTCCTTCTCGCCTGGTGGGCCGCGAGCAGCCTGGTGCTGCGAGGCGTTCTGCCGCCCGTCGCGGCCACCCTCGGTCAGGTCGCCGACCTGATGACCAGCCACGAGTTCTACGCCCAGCTGGGCACGACGGCCTACCGGGTGCTGATCGGGTTCAGTCTCGCCTTCGTCACCTCGGCGGTCCTTGGCACGGCGATGGGCAAATCACGGCGGGTCGAGTCCTTCTTCGAGATGTTCATCCTGATCGGGACATCTCAGCCCGGGTTGTTCATGGCGATGATCCTGCTGGTCGCGCTCGGCCTCAAGGAGTCGACGGCGATCGTCGTGCTGGCCTACCTGGCGACCCCGCTGATCACGGTCAACTTCTGGCAGGGGTCGAAAGCACTGGACCGCTCGCTCGGCGAGGTCGCCCAGGTGTTCGGGTATTCACGGCGCGCCGTGGTCCGGCACGTTCTGCTCCCCCAGCTCCTCACCCCGGCCTTCGCCGGGCTGCGGACCGGCCTCGGTATCACCTGGAAGTACGTCGTCATCGTCGAGTCGATCGGGCTCACCGACGGCATCGGCTACCAGGTCACGCGCAGCTTCCAGCTCTTCGACCTCCAATCGGTGATCGCCTGGACCATCGGATTCATGGCCTTCGTTCTCTTCCTCGAGTACGCCGTGATCCGCCCCGTGGAGCGCCGCCTGTTCGCGTGGCGCGACCGACCGGGCGGCCGGTTGCGGCCGGAGACGCACCGAGACCCAGCGAAGGAGTCGGACCATGGGTAGTTCGGCGGTGACGTTGGACCGGGTGTCCAAGACGTTCCGCATGCGGGGCGGAACGGAGCTGCCGGTGCTCCGGGACGTCAGTTTCAGCGCGCAGCCCGGCGAGTTCGTCGCAATTCTCGGCCCATCGGGTTGCGGAAAGTCGACGATCCTCAATCTGGTGTCCGGCATCGACGCCGCATCCAGCGGCGTGGTGTCCGCGCCGCCCGCAGCCGAGATCGGGTTCGTCTTTCAGAGCGCCCGGTTGCTGCCCTGGCGGACCATTCGGGAGAACATCGATATCACCCGCAAAGAACGGTCGCGGGAACGGAAGACAGACTACCGTAAATCCACCGACGAGTACCTGCAGATCGCGGGCCTCACCGCCTACCAGGACTTCTACCCGGCGGCCATATCAGGTGGCATGCAGCAGCGCGCGTCGCTCGCCCGCGCGCTTTCCACCGAACCCAGCGTGCTCGTCATGGACGAACCCTTCTCCGCCCTCGACGAACTGACCGCCCGCACCCAGCGGGCGTTCCTTCAGCGCACCTGGCTCGACAACCGGACCACGGTCCTGTTCGTGACGCACAACGTCACGGAGGCGCTGACGCTCGCCAGCAAGATCGTAGTGGTCGGCAACCGGCCCGCCGGAGTCCTTGAGTGCCTGGACGTGGACATCCCCCATCCGCGCAAGCTCAGCGACCCTCGGGTGAGCGCGCTCGAACAGAAGATCCTGAAACTACTCGGCGTCGGCGATACAGCATGAACGGCCGGCTCAGTGGCCATGCCGACACGCACTGAACGCGAGAGAAAGAAAGAGAAATGCATCTGAATTCCGATGTCGTGCGCTCGCACGTGGACATCGAAAACGGCGTCGCGGGGAGGATCATCTTCGTCGACGAGGACATCTACAAGCACGAACTGGAGTCCATCTTCGCCCATACCTGGCTGTTCCTCGGCCACGAGGACCAGATCCCCAACCCGGACGACTACTACGTGACCCGGATGGGGGAGGAGCAGGTCATCCTGACCCGCGACCGGCAGGGTGAGATCCACGCGCTGCTCAACAGCTGCACTCATCGAGGTATGAAGCTGTGCCGGTACGACGAGGGTAATACGTCGCTGTTCACCTGCCCCTACCACGCCTGGAGCTTCTCCACCGACGGGTCACTGGTGAGCCGACCCGGTGACCTGTTCGGCGTCCCCGGCTACAAGACCCGGTACTTCGAAGAGCTGGACAAGTCCAAGTGGGGCCTGATCGCCGTACCCCGGATCGCCAACTTCCACGGCACCATCTGGGGCAACTGGGACCCGGAGGCGCCGTCGTTCGAGGAATACCTCGGCGGCATGGGGCAGTGGCTGCGCTTCGCGCTGGAAAGCCGCGACGGGCGACCTGGGCAGGGCACGGTACTGGCCGGCATCCAGAAGTGGCGGGTCAAGTGCAACTGGAAGTTCGCCCCGACGAACTTCAGCGGCGACTTCGCGCACGCGGTCAGCCACCGCTCGGTGGACATGGTCAACATTGGTCCCAGCGGTGTCGGTAGGCGGGACGACAAGTTCGACGGCGCGTCGGTGTTCGGCTGGCCGGACCTCGGGCACGGCGGGACCGGCTGGGCCGGCGCTCTGGAGGAGGATTACGTCCAGCCCAAATCGTTCCAGCGGTTCCCCGAGGTGGCCGAGTGGTTCGACAAGTGCCGCGCCGAGCGCCGCCAGCGGCTGCGAGACACCTTCCACTTCCAGGGCAAGGGCACCATCTTCCCGAACATGTCCTTCCACGAGGAGCAGCCACGGACGATCATCGTCGCCCATCCCAACGGGCCCGGCGAGACGGAGTTCTGGCGGTACTACCTCGTTGACCGGGACGCCCCCGACCACGTAAAGGACACCCTCCGGCGCTACTTCATGAGCTACTCGGGGCCGGCCGGCCTGACCGAGCAGGACGACCTGGAGAACTGGGCCGCGGCCACCGAGGCGAGCAACGGGACGATCTCCCGACAGTATCCGTACAACTATCAGCAGGGTCTGGGGCATTCGGTGCCCTATCCCGACGTACCGGGTTGCGTCTGGGCCGGCCAGCCGTTCTCGGAGCAGAACCAGGTCATCTTCCTCAAGCGCTGGGCCGAGTTCATGGAGGGCCGCAACTGGGACCAGCTCATGCACCGAGTGGAGATTCCCGGCGACGTGGAGTTCCCGTTGGCCAAGTCACAGACGAGCGGAGAGGAGTCGGCGTGACCAGCATAACTGAGAGTTCGGCGCTGCTCCTGCGTCTGGAAATGGAGGAATTTCTGTACCGAGAGGCGGACCTGCTGGACTCCCGGCGGTTCGAGGAGTGGCTGGACCTGCTGACGGACGACATCTCGTACCGGGTCCTGATCGCCCGCAACGTCCACTCCCGAGACTCGGCCAACGAGTACTACGACGGTCCGCTGGACGTGTCATGGATGGATGAGGGGAAGGAACTGCTCGACGCACGCGTGCGGCAGATGCGCACCGGCATCCACTGGGCGGAGGAGCCCGTCTCCCGCACCACCCACCTGTGCACGAACGTACGGGTCGTGGAGACGGTGAACGGCGGCACCGAACCGGACCACGTGGCGGTCAAGAGCAACTTCATCATGTATCGGCACCGGTTGCGAGCCGACGAGGACTGGCTGGTGGGTAAGCGACGGGACCACCTGCGGCGGGTCGGCGAGGACTGGAAACTGTGCGGCCGCACCGTTTTTCTCGACCAAACGACGTTGCTGGCCAACAACCTGACGACATTCCTCTGACCGCCGGCGACGGGACCGGCGCGGGCTCACGCACGATCTGGTGCCCGCACTCGCGCCGGCCCCTACGTCTCCTCCCTCCTCCATCGTGTCGCGCGTACAAGCGAGGTGCCTTGAACGAGTTTGTTGTCATCAGCGGAGATTTCCCGCCCGACATCGTCGGGCGGCTACCGGAATTCGAATGCCACCGCCTTACCCCGGAGGAGCTGCACGCCCCCGCGTCGCGGGAGATCCTCGGCAGGGCATCGGCCCTGCTTGTCACCGGGCGGGTGCCGGTCACCGCGAGCCTGGTCGACCATGCCCCCCGCCTGCGGGTGGTGTCCGTACGGGCGGTGGGCTACGACCGGGTCGACGTGGACGCCTGCTCCGTGCGGGGAATCCCCGTGTGCCACACGCCCGGTGTGCTCGACGGGGCTGTCGCCGACCTCACCATGCTGCTCGTTTTGGCCGGCGCCCGCAGGCTGCGCGAAAACCTCCAGACGACCGAGCCGACGCTGCTCCCGCCCGGGACGGCGCAACGCGTGGGCAGCGAGATACGGGGCCGCACTCTGGGGATTCTCGGCTACGGCAGGATTGGCTCCCTGGTCGCCCGTACCGCCTCCGCGGGCTTCGGCATGACGGTGATTCACCACTCCCGGGGCAGCCGAGGCCTGCCGGCGCCGGACGGCATGCCCGGGCGGCGGGTCTCGCGGGAGGAGCTGTTTCGTTCGTCCGATTTTCTCTCTGTGCACCTGCCGCTCACCGACGCGACCCGGCGCTCGGTCGGGGAAGCAGAGCTGAGGGCCATGCGATCCTCGGCCTTACTCGTCAACACCTCCCGCGGCGAAATCCTGGACGAGCCGGCGCTGATGCGCGCCCTCGACGAGCGCTGGATCGCCGGAGCCGCCCTGGACGTCACCTGGCAGGAGCCGCTGCCGGCCGAACATCCGTTCCGCCGGATGCCGAATGTGATCGTCACACCGCACATCGGAAGCGCGACTGCCGAAACGCGCGCGGCCATGTTGGATCTCGCTCTCACCAATCTCCGGTCGGTGCTGACCGGGCTGACGCCGGTCGCGTGCGTCAACCCGCAGACCCTGGCCGATCCGGGGGTGCCGGCGCGATGAGTACGACAACCGGCCGGGAACCAGTGAGCACGGCGCGGGCGCCGAAGCCGCGGGCCTCCGTCTCCCCGGCGATGATGTGGAACGGCCTGGTGGTCGTCGGCGGTCAGACCGGCCGCCACCCGGTGACCGGGCAGCTTCCACGGACCCTGGAGGAACAGGTTGACCAGGCCATCTCCAACCTTGAGGCCGTTCTCGCGGCGGCTGGTTGCGGGCTGACAGATGTGCTGAAAACGACGTGCTTGCTCGTCGACATGGCGGACTTCCCTGTGATGGAGGCGGTGTACGCGCGTCGCTTTCCCCGGCCGTGCCCGGCCCGGACCTCGTACGGAGTGACTCTGGGCGCCGGGCTCCTGTTCGAGATCGAGGCATGGGCCGTGGTCCCCGTACCCGATCCCGCCCCGTGACCGCGACCGTCCGCCCCGCGGCGGTGACCCGTGACCGGCGGGGAAAAGTCCCCGATGTCTGCGTCATCGCCCTCGGCGGCACCGTAGCCACCGGGCTGGACGGTCAGCCGAGTATCGGTCTGCACGCGTTGCTCGACGCGTTCGGCCCACACTTGCCGAGGGTGAATCTGCGCGCCATCGATCTGGCTCGTGTACCCTCCCCCGGGTTGCGCCTCGCGAATGCCGCCAGAGTCGCGCGGCTCGCGATCGAGCAGGTCGCCGAGGGATGCCACGGCGTCGTCGTGCTGCAGGGTACGGACACCATCGAGGAGTTCGCGTTCGCGCTCGACCTGCTGTACCAGCAGGCGGCGCCCCTGATCGTCACCGGCGCCATGGTCGCACCGCACCAGGCCGGATCCGACGCCGCGTCGAACCTGGCGTCCGCCCTGCGAGTGGCCGCCGCACCGCAGATGCGCGGCGTGGGGTGCGTCGTCGTGCTCAACGACGAGATTCACACCGCGCGGGCGGTACGCAAGACAGACACGAGCTCGCGGGCGGCGTTTGCCTCGCATCCGTTCGGGCCCCTTGGACACGTCACCGAAGGGCTGGTCACCCTCGACCGCAAGCCGGTGACCCGGGTGCGTCTTCCGGGTTCCGTGCGGCGGTCGCAGCCGGTGTCGCTGCTGTCCGCGTCGATGGATGACGACCTGCGGGTGGCGACGTGCCTGGACTCCCTGGGTTACCGGGGTCTGGTGGTGGCCGGCCTCGGTGGCGGTCACCTGCCGGCGTCCGCGGTCGAGAACGTGTCGCAGGCGCTGGCCGCGATGCCGGTCGTCCTGGCGTCTCGGGCCGGGGGCATCGGCCTGCGTGACACGTACGGGTATCCCGGCAGCGAGAGGGACCTGCTCGGCCGCGGCCTGCTGTACGCCGGTGACCTGGCGCCGGCGAAGGCGCGCGTGGCGCTCAGTCTCCTGCTCGGCGCGGGGCTGTCGGGCGAGGATCTGGGCCGCTCGTTCCACGAGGTCGCCTGGCCACAGGGGCGGCGACGAAAGGCGGTTCGATGAACCCTGCAGATTGGAGAGGAGTGGACGCGACACGATACGCCGCGGCGCGACTTCGTGGAGCCATCGCGCTGCCCGTGACCCCGTTCCTGCCGGACGGACGCGTCGATGTGGCCGGATTCCGGCGGCTCGTCCAGCAGATCCTCGGATACGGGTTCCGGACAGTCGCCGTAGCGGCGGGGACTGGCGAGGGGGACAGCCTCACCCTGGCGGAGAGGAGAGAACTGTGTGCCCTCGCCGCCACCGCCGCCTGCTCCGATGACCTGGTGATGGGGGCGATCGGGGTGGGGGGCGGCGATGTCAGCCTCGCTGAACTCGTCACAGAGGCACAGGTCCTCGCGGAAGCGGGCGTTCAGGCGTTGCTGGTCTTCCCGCCGGGCGCCGCCGCGGTCCGGCCGGGTCGCATGGTCCGACTCGTCGACGAGATCTTCCAGGTAACCGGCCTGCCCATGGTCATCGACCACGGCCCGGACCCCGCCGCTCTGGCCGCGTCGATGGCGGCGGCCGGTCTCCCGCCGGTGGTGGGCGTCAAGTTCAGTTCCTGGAACGATGCCGACTGGGACCGGCTGCTGCCGGTCATCCGGGGCCAGGGCCACATGATCAGTGGTAAGGGGGACGCGGTCGCGCACCGGTATTTCGCGAGGGGCGCCACGTCGTTTACGTCATCCGTCGTCAACCTGGCTCCGCTGGTGGTAAAGGAGCTCGAACGGCTGCTGACGAGCGGCGACCTTGGCCAGGCGGAGCGGCTGACCCGTGACCTCCTCCTGCCCTTCGAGCAGGCGCGCGCGGCCTCTGCGCAGCCTCCGGTGGCCGTGCTGAAGGGGGCCCTGGCGGTGGCGGATCTCGTTGGCGGTCCGTGCCGGAACGATGGTCAGCGGAACCTGAGCGAGGAGGAACGTGATCGGCTCGTCAGCGTGGTCCGGACTCTGAGAGCGGCCGAGACTCAGCTCGCGCGCAACGCCGGGTGGGTCGATGACTAGGCTGCCTAGCGATGCTACCCGCGACGGCCTGATGATCATCGATGATGTGTGGGATGTATGCTCTGCCGCAGGTGCCAACGCGGGCCAGCTGATGCGACCCGTCCGGTGCGAGCCAGCGCTCGTTGTCGTCGTCACGTTCATCGAGTTCACGCTGCGCCGTAGCCGAATCCGGGGTCTGTTGCGTTGGGCGAGAGCATGATCGACTCCGGCTTGCCGGGCGTGGTCTGCTGGGCCGGTGAGTTCGTCGACTCGTGTCCGGTCCTGGTTCCGCCTGCGTCGGCGTTCGTCGGTTTCCGGTTCTCGCCCGAGGTGATCGTGCTGGCGGTCCGTTGGTATCTGCGGTTCAACCTCTCGTACCGGAATGTGGAGGAGTTGCTGGTCGAGCGGGATGTCGAGGTGGATCACGTTACGGTCTACCGGCGGGTGCAGCGGTTGCTGGTCGAGGTTCTCGCGCTGCGGCATGAGGTAGCGGTGCTCCGCCGGCAGGTTCCCGGCCGGCCGCGGCCGTCCTGGCCGGACCGGGCGATCCTGTCCGCCCTGGCCCGCCTGCTGCCCCGCCGGATACGGGAACATCGGATCGTCACCCCGGCCACGTTGCTGAACTGGCACCGCCGCCTGGTACGACGCCACTGGACCTACCCCAACCGACCCGGCCGACCACCAGCCAGCGACGAGATCCGGGACATGGTGCTACGGCTGGCCGGAGAGAACCCTGTACGGTGCCAATACCTGTCGCACCTGCAGTGAGCTGGGGCTTCATGGGAATAAGGCACCTTCGTGGTCATGGTCTTCCAGCTGATCTATCTGGTCGCGATCCGCCTGTTCGACGCTCTGCTCCTCGCGGCGCGCAGCGACCGCGCGGTGCTCGCGGAACTGCTGGCCCTGCGCCACGAGGTCGCGGTGCTGCGCCGTCAGGTCCACGGCCGACCACGACTGTCCTGGCCAGACCGGGCGATCCTGTCCGCGCTGGCCCGCCGCCTGCCCCGCGCGGTCCGCATCCACCAGATCGTGACCCGGCGACCCTGCTGGCCTGGCACCCCCGGCTGGTCCAACGCCGCTGGACCTACCCCCACCGCGGCGACCGACCACCCGTCAGCGACGAAATCCGCGACCTCATCCGCCGGATGACCCGAGACAACCCCCGCTGGGACCACAAGAGAATCCAGGGCGAGATGCTCGGACTGGGCCACCGCGTCGGCCTCGGCACCATCCGCCGAATCCTGGCCCATAGCCGCCCCGGCCCCGCACCCCACCAGACCGACACGCCTTGGCGAACGTTCCTGCGCGCCCAGGCCACCAGCCTGTCGGCCACCGACTCCTTCCACATCGATACCGTGTGGCTGCGCCAGCTGTACGCGCTGGTCGTCAAGGAGATCGCCACCCCCCGGGTACACCTGCTCGGCGTGACCGAGCACCCGACCCAGCCATGGGTGACCCAACAGGCCCGCAACCTGCTCATGGACCCCGGAGAACGCACCAACGACTTCCGGTTCCAAATCCGCGACCGCGACACCAAGTACGGGCGGACCTTCGACGCGGTCCTGACCGCAGACGGCATACGGGTGGTGAAGACGCCGCCGCGCACACCGAGGGCGAACTGTTTCGTGCAGCGCTGGGGCCGCAGCATGCGCGAGGAGTGCACAGACCACCTCCTCACCTACGGCGAACGGCACGCCAGGACGGTACTGACCGAATACGTCCGACACTTCAATGATCACCGGCCGCACCAAGGCCACGGACAGGTGCCACCCAACCATGACCCGGGCGTCGCCGTGCCGATCGACGGCGTCGTTCGACGCCGACGGCGGCTGGGAGGAATCATCAACGAGTACCATCGAGCCGCCTGAACGAATCCTTGAACCCGCTGGTCAGCAGCCGGAATCTAGTTTTGGCAACGTACAGGCTACACACCAAAGGTGCCCCCGAAGCGATCATCGCCCGCGCCACCACGATCATCGAAGCCGACGGGCGGGAGCGGACCCTGGACGACACGACCCGACAGCACCTGACGGAGACCGTGACAGCGCAGGCCGCCAAGGGCATGCGGCTCATCGCAGCGGCCCGCCGCCCCGTGACAGAGGTCCCTGCCAGCCGTGACAAAGCCGAACGCGACCTGTGCTTCCTCGGCTGGATCGCCATGTTCGACCCCGCCCGCCCCGAGGTCTCGGACGCGGTGGCCTGCTGCCACACCGCCGGCATCCGCATCATCATGATCACCGGCGATCACGGGCTGACCGCGGCCGCCATCGCCACCAAGGTCGGCATCACCGCACCCAACCCGACCGTCGTCGAAGGTGACCGGGTCGATGCCATGCCCGACGACGAACTCACCGGCCTTCTCGCCCGCACCCCGGATCTCGTCTTCGCCCGATCCTCACCCGAGGCCAAACTCCGCATCGCCAAAGCGCTACAGAGCACCGGCAACGTTGTGGCCATGACCGGCGACGGTGTCAACGACGCGCCCGCCCTAGGCCCCGCCGACATCGGCGTGGCCATGGGCCGCACCGGCACGGACGTCACCCGCGAGGCCGCCACCCTGGTCCTCACCGACGACAACTTCGCCACCATCGTCGCCGCCGTTCAGTCCGGCCGGCAGGTCTACGACAACGTCCGCAAGTTCATCCTCTACATCTTCGCCCACGCCACACCCGAGGTCCCGGTACTCGTGTGGGCACCGGACGAGATGCGGCGAGCAGTACTACGCCACCGCACCAGAAGACCCTGACGTCAGCTCGCTGTGGCTTCGCATGGGCGACGGACAGCCGGGAAGCATCCCGGCAGTAGAAGCGGCCCGTGGCCCGCCGGCCGCCGAGGATGGCAACAATCTGAAGACAGCCTGCGAGATTTATCGGCTGCATCCCATGCGGCCGGTTCAGCCCAGAGCGCGACTGCCCGGCCGCGTACAGGCGGCTACAAGTTCGGCGGTGCCGAGTAGATCCGGTCCGTGTACTGAGCCACCTTGTGTTCCCCAAGGTGGGTGGCAAGGTCCGCCTTGCTGATCATCCCGACCAGGCGATGATTGTCTATCACCGGCAGCCGCCGGATCTGGTGCTGCTCCATCAGCCGCAGCACCTCGTCCTCGCTGGCCTGGGCGTCCACCCAGACCGGCGTGCCCTGAGCCAGTTCACGTGCCGTGGTCGCACGCGGGTCGCCCCCCTCGGCGACGCACCGGATGACGATGTCCCGGTCGGTGATGATGCCGTGCAGGCGCTGGTCATTACCGCAGATCGGCAGAGAACCGACCCGCATGTCCCGCATCTTCCGCGCGGCCATCTCGAGAGTCTCGTCTTCCCCGATGCACTCCGCGCCGCGGTGCATGATGTCTCCGGCCTTGGCCATCCTCATCCTCCTGGTCGCTGAACTGGAGATGGTGGGCATCGGCGGCGTCGCGTAAGCGCCGCGTCAACAACGGCAGGTCATCCCCGTACTCGGGGCTGATCAAACACCCGGAAGGTCGGGCAACCTTCCTATTTCACCGCGATTACCTTCGAAGCGGACGTAGCTTTGGCGCACGGGGCAGCGGCGCGCGGGGGATGGTGTGATGGGTGAGCCGCGGGAGGCGTTCGTCGAGTTGCAGGAGCGCCTGGGCCGGCCGGGTACGCGGATGCTGGATCGGCTTCGGCGGGCGCAGGATGAGGACGGGCGAGTCGACGCCGAGGACTTGGCGCGGGCCGCGGGGGAGTTCGGCTGGCCGGTGGCGGCCGTGACCGGTTCGGCGACGTACTACGCGGACTTCGCCGAGGGTCGGCGGGGCCGACGTCACCTCCGAGTGTGCGAGGGGACCTCGTGCTTTGTGAGCAGCCAGGGCCAGCACATCGCACGGCTGGAACAGGGGCTGGGCGTGCGCCTGGGCGGGTGCGCCGCGGACGGGTCGGTGTCGCTGCAAGGGGTGCACTGTCTCGGGCTCTGCTACGACTCACCCGCCATCCTCGACGGGGAGCTACCCGCCACGGGCGAGACTCTGGGCGGGCTGTTCGGTGACCCGCTGGCCGCGCAGCGGCGGACGAGGCCCGGTTGGGTCGAGCCACTGAAGATGCGGGCGGCGGAGATCCCGTTCGCGAGCGCGGTCGAGCGGCCGGTGGTGCTGGCTGGGCTGGTTGGTGGCGAGGAACCGTGGGCGGTGTGGCCCAGCGTGGTGATGGCCGGTTCCCGCGAGAAGGTCATGTCCGAGGTCGCCGCCTCGGGGCTGCGTGGTCGGGGTGGGGCCGGTTTCCCGGTGGCGAAGAAGTGGTCGATGACCGCCGGCGAGCCCGCGCCCCGGTACGTGGTGGGCAACGGCGACGAGGGTGACCCCGGTTCGTACGGCGATCGACTGCTGATGGAGCACGACCCGCACCGGATCCTGGAGGGCTTGGCGCTGGCCGGGTACGCGGTGGGCGCGCGGCACGGGCTGATCCTCGTGCGGTCGGAGTATCCGGCGGCGGCCGATCGGCTGCGTGCCGCGGTGGCGCAGGCGCGGGAGGCCGGTCACCTGGGGAAGGGGGTGCACGGCTCGCCGGTCGACTTCGACGTGGAGATCGTCGTGGGGGCCGGCTCGTACGTCGCGGGGGAGGAGACGGCGTTGCTGCACGCCCTGGCCGGGCTACGGGCCGCGGTGCGGGCACGCCCACCGTACCCGACCAGCCACGGCTTCCTCGGCCGGCCGACCGCGGCCAACAACGTGGAGACACTGGCGGCGGTACCGTGGATCGTGCGGCACGGCGGGGCGGCCTACGCCCGGCTGGGCCACCCGGACGAACCCGGCACCAAACTGGTCTGCCTGAGCCAGCGCTTCCGCCGGCCGGGCGTGTACGAGGTGGAGTTCGGCGTGCCACTGCGGCACCTCGTGGAAGATCTCGGTGGCGGGCTGAGGGAGCCGTACCAGCTGCGTGCGGTGCAGGTCGGCGGCCCGCTCGGCGGTTTTCTCACCCCGGACCAGCTCGATTTGCCGCTGCTGACCAAAGCGCTTACGGAGGCCGGGGCCGCGTTGGGACACGCCAGTCTCGTCGCGGTCGACTCGACCGTGCCGGCCGCCGCGATTCTGCGGCATGCCTGGGCGTTCGGGGCGGCGGAGAGCTGCGGAGCCTGTACACCCTGCCGGGTGGGCACCCGGCGGGGCCTCGAACTGGTCGAGCGGCTCGGGGAATCCGAGCAGGCGGCGGAGGTGCTCGCCGACCACGAACCGCTGCTTGAGGTGCTGAATGTAGCGAGCCTGTGCGCGTTCGGGCGCGGGGTGGCCTGCGCGGTCCGCAGCCTGCTGCGGGTGTACGCCAACGAACTGCATCAGCCGGCCCTCATCAGCGACGGGGGCGAGTAGATGCGGTTGTCCGTCGACAACATCGACATTGAGGTGACCGCGGGCGCCACCGTGCTGGACGCCGTACGGGCGGCCGGAGCGGTGGTGCCGACCCTCTGCTACGACCAGCGGCTCACCCCCCAGGGATCATGCCGGGTCTGCCTCGTCGGCGTACGCGGGCGGGCGATGCCGGCCTGCACCACACCCGCCGCCGACGGGATGGAGATACACACCGACGACCCGGCCGCCCACCGGTCGGCACGGCTCGCCCTGGAGCTCCTCGTGTCCCAACTGCCCACGCGGGCGCTCGACATCCCCGCCGAACGCAGCGAACTGGTCCGCGCCTGCCAGCACTTCGACCTGACCGAAACCCGGTTCGACGGCGCGACCCGCAACGCGGGCGCCGACCACTCCCACCCGTACGTGAAACTCGACCGGGACCTGTGCATCGCCTGCAACCGGTGTGTACGCATGTGCGCCGAGGTGCAGGGCACCTTCGCGCTCTCCCTGGCCGGACGCGGGTTCGACACCGTCGTCGTAGCCGGCACCGGCGGACCCTGGGTGTCGTCCCCCTGCGTGGCCTGCGGCGGCTGCGTCGACACCTGCCCGAGCGGGGCACTGTCCGAACCAGGGCTGGCCGACCCGCGCCCGATCAGCCAAACAACCACCACCACCTGCGGCTACTGCGGGGTGGGCTGCAGCCTACGCGTGCACGTACGCGACAAGGCCGTCACCGCGATCACCCCGGCGCACGGCGCCCCGGTCAACCGCGGCCACGCCTGCGTCAAAGGCCGCTTCGCGCACGCGTTCACCCGATCCCGAGACCGGCTGACCACCCCACTCGTCCGCGACGGCGGCCGGGACTCGCCGCTACGGCCCGCATCCTGGCAGGAAGCCCTCACCGTCGCCGCGACCCGGCTGACAGCCATCCGCGACCACCACGGACCCGACGCCATCGGCATGATCTCCTCCGCCCGGGCGACCAACGAGGAGAACTACCTCGCCCAGAAATTCGCCCGCGTCGTGCTCGGCACCAACAACATCGACAACTGCTCCCGGCTGTGCCACGCCCCCTCCGCGGTCGGCCTCGCCGCCGCATTCGGCTACGCCGGCGGCACCAACACCCTCGACGACCTCGACCACACCGACTGCATTCTGATCGCCGGCGCGAACCCGACCGAGGCCCACCCGGTCGTCGGGGCCCGGATCAAGCAACTGGTGCTGCGCGGCGCACGGCTCATCGTCATCGACCCCCGGCGCATCGACCTCGCCGAGATGGCCGACGTGCACGTCCAAGCCAGACCCGGATCCAACGTCGCCGTCTTCAACGGCATCGCCCGGGTCCTGCTCGACGAGGGATACGCGGACCAGGACTTCCTCCGCACCCGGGCCAGCGGGCTCGCGGAACTCACCGCGTTGCTGGCCGACTATCCACCCGAGCACGCGGCCCGGCTCGCCGGCGTCGCACCCGAGACGCTGATCGCCGCGGCCCGTCTCTACGGGGCAGCACGCCGCCCGGCGATCGTCTACGGCCTCGGCATCACCGAACACGCCCACGGCACCGACGGCGTACGCACCCTGTCCAACCTCGCCATCCTCAAAGGCGCCGTCGGCACCCCCGACTGCTGCGGCCTGCTGTCCATGCGCGGGCAGAACAACGTCCAAGGCGCCTCCGACATGGGCGCCCTGCCAGACATGCTCCCCGGCTACCAGCACGTCACCGACCCCGACGTCCGCGCTCGATTCAACCGAGCCTGGCAGGCCGACGTGCCTGCTCGGCCCGGGCTGCGCATCCTGGACATGTTCGCCTCAGCCATCGCCGGCCAAGTGCGGGCCATGTACGTCATCGGCGAGGACATCGCACAGACCGACCCCGACAGCGGCAACGTACGCCGCGCGCTAGCAGCCTGCGACCTCGTCATCAACCACGACGTGTTCCTCTCCACCACCGCCGAACACGCCGACGTGGTGTTCCCGGCGGTGCCCTTCCTCGAAAAGGACGGCACCTTCGTCAACTTTGACCGCCGCATCCAGCGGGTCCGCCCCGCACTGGACCCACCCGGACAGGCCCGCAGCGACTTCGACATCCTGCACGAGCTCGCCCGCGCCATGGGCGCCGACCTCGGCTGCCCCACCCCCGCCGACGCAATGGCCGAATGCGCCGCACTGACCCCCATATTCGCCGGCATCTCACACACCCGACTCGACCGGGACGGGCCACTGCACTGGCCCTGCCGTGGTCCGGACCAACCCGGCGAGGGTCGCCTCTACCTCGACTCGTTCGCCACCCCCGACGGCCGCGCCGCACTCGCCGCCCGGCCGTACCTACCCCCCGGCGAGCAACCCGACACTAGCTTCCCGTACACCCTGATCACCGGACGCCGGCTGGTGCACTACAACAGCGGATCCATGAGCCGCCGCACCCCCAACCATCAACTCCGCCCACACGAAGTGCTCGACCTGCACCCAGACGACGCCGCACGGCTCGGACTAACCGACGGCGATCTCGTCAAAGTGGCCAGCCGACGGGCAACCGTCACCTACCCCGTCCACCTGACCGACACAGTCACCCCCGGCCAACTCTTCACCACCTTCAATTTCCCCGACACCCCCACCAACGCCCTCACCTCCGACGCCACCGACACCGAAACCGGCTGCCCCGAATACAAGATCACCGCGGTAACGCTGAGCCCGGCTGGCCTCGCTACTCCCCCGAACCTCACCGCCCAGGGCTGATATCGGCACCTGCCGCACCACCACCGGCAGCAACCCACAAGCCACACTCGCAGGCCCCCTCCTGAGCCGGCGCATCCTTGAACCAGCGGCGGCGAGAACGGAGGCCAAGCCATGACCACCCCAGGTGTGATCTTCAAACGGTGCGGATGCCGGGACACCACCGGCAGGAGGCTGGAACAACGCTGTCCCCGGCTCAGCCACCGCACCCACGGCTCCTGGTATTTCCACGCCTCGGCCCCCAACATGCTGGGCCGCTCGGAGCGAATCCGCCGCGGCGGATTCCCGACAAAGGCCGCCGCCCGGCGGGCCCGGGACGAGTGGTTGGCGTCGACCAGCGAGGAGCGCACCGCCCGGTCGTGGACGGTGGAACGGTGGCTGCGGTACTGGCTGTCCACCCGCACCAAGCTGCGCCCGACCACACTGCTGCACTACACCCGCGACGTCGAGCAAGTGCTCATCCCCTGGCTCGGCACGCTCTGCCTCGCCGACCTCGACGCCCGCCGCCTGCGAGCGATCTTCGCCGAAATCGCCAAGACCACCAACCGCAAAGGTCTACCGCAGTCCGCCTCGGCGATGCAGCACCTGCGCACCACCCTCCGTGCGGCACTCAACCTGGCGGTGCGGGAGGGCGTGATCGCATCGAACCCGGCCCGACACATCGAGGTCACTGGCTACCGCAAACCCCACGCTCAGGTGTGGACCGAAGCCAGGGTGCAGGAATGGCACCGCACCGGGGAGCGCCCGGCGGTCGCGGTGTGGACCGTCGAGCACCTGGCTACCTTCCTAACCACCGTTGTGGATGACTCGCTGTTCGCGTTGTGGTGGCTGATCGCGCTGCGCGGCCTGCGCCGCGGCGAAGCCTGCGGGCTGCGCTGGACCGAACTGGACCTCGACCACGGGCTGCTGTTCATCGTGCGTAACCGCACCACCGCCGGCTACCAGGTCGTCGAAGGCGCACCCAAGACCTCCGCTGGCGCACGGGCCGTCGCGCTCGACAAACGCACCGTCAAGGTCCTGCGCGAGCACCGCCGCCGCCAGATCGAGCAGCGGGCTCGGCGTCTCGCCGCCGGGAAGGCGTGGCACGACTCCGGGTACGTGTTCGTCCGCTCCGACGGCACACCCATCCACCCCGGCTACGCCAGCTGCCGATTCCGGCTCCTGGTCCACCAGACCAACGTGCCGCCCATCCGGCTGCACGACCTACGGCACGGCGCCGCGTCACTCGCCCACGAGGCCGGCGCCGACCTGAAGACCATCCAAGACCTGCTCGGCCACGCCAGCATCGTGATCACCGCCGACACCTACACCAGCGTCCTACCCCTCGCTCAACGCCGCTGCGCCGACGCCACCGCGAAACTCGTCCTCACCGCCGCCCGCCGCACCCGCGACAAGATCCGCAAGAACGGACGCCGCAACCGGCCCCAGCCCCGACCGGCGACAGGTACTCCCGCCCCCACCAGCCCCGCCACCGGCAAGAACCCGCAGGCCAAGAAGGAACGGACGAAGCAGCCGTCACGGGCAGTGATGACACCAGAGCGGCACCCACGTGACACCCAACGTCCACAGCAGACAGGAGACAACAAGAGCCTGACCCACGTTTCCGCAGGTCAGGCCCCTTATAATCTTGTGCGCCCGAAGGGACTCGAACCCCTAACCTTCTGATCCGTAGCTCTATCCGCTGAGCTACGAAGGTCTCCACGCGTCCGGCCCCGTCCGACGGGGTCCCGCCGCCACCTGCCAAGTCCTAGCAGGTCCAGGCACCATATTGCTCTTGGTGGATACCCAAGAGCCCTCCGAAGGAGGTCCTATATCCGGGCTTGTGCCCGTACGTCCGCGTCAGTTCGCCGACGTCCGAGCGGACACGGAGCAGCCATCATGACATACGTCGGCGATTCTCACCACCCACGTACGCCATCAGGATCGACTCACGTTGCCGCCGCTCGGTGAGCAGACAGCGACCCGCGGCCCGCCATCTCGGAAGACGGCACTGCGGGCACTATGCCGCGGATAGCTCCCCAGGTGGTCAAACATCCGGTTCGTGATGACGAGTCACCGTAGATGGGAGTTTTGTTGTCGCACTGAGATCGGGTGTGCGCGGTGGTGCAGGCGTGGTGAAGCCCTGACGGAAGGGGCGGAGGGCGGCTCGCGGTCAGATGGTCGCCGCCGGGCCGGCCGGGGCTGTCGCGGCGGCGGGTGTGCTGACAGAACCGGCCGTGACCTGCGCCGTGAGCCGGTGTGAGTGGTGTGGTGGGCGGTCAGGCGGCCGGCTGGCCTGGATGTGTGGTGGTTCACGTGTGGGTGGGGGTGGCTCGTGTCGCCGATGTCGACTACCGTCGCTTTTCGGTGATGTGTTCGTGTCTCTCGGTGATCGACATCTTGGGTGGCGGTGGAGGCGTCGGTCGGGTTGCGGGGCGGGAAGTTGAGGCCTCGGCCGCCGGGTGGGGGCAGTGCCGAGGTCATCGCCGACGAGGTGGTCGGGGGCTGGGGTGGCGGTCAGCGCGGTTGACTGATCCGCACTGGGTGCCCCTGATCCGGGGCGGGGAAGGAGCGTTGCGCGTTGGCCGCCGCCGTTCCGACCGTTGAGCTCGATGAGAGCGCGATGCGGGTTTTGGAAGGGTTCA
>NZ_JBICUP010000054.1:0-39003 GCF_043198215.1 Micromonospora sp. NPDC048830 | reverse complement strand
GACGGAGATCACCTGACCGCCCAGCAGGATTTCTGCTGTCCGCGAGCAGGGACTCAACTGTCCGCCAACAAGGATTTTTCCGCGTCCGCTAGCAGAGCGCACCGGCGATCAGGTCCTCCTCGCCGGGGAACGGCTCTTCGCCCAGGACGTCCTCGAACTGCTCCACCACCGCCACTGATACCGGGACCAGGGACGTGATCACCGGCCACCGTCCACGCTATCGAAAATGACATTCATGTCGGTGTACACTACGTCCTGTCTCCGTGCCCGCCCAATACGCACCCGATCCACGAGGAGCCTCTCGATGTCACTCGGCACCTTCGCCCCCCAGGGCGATCCCGTCCCGGCCCTCACCGAAATCTGGTCGGAACTGCTCGGCGTGCCCTCGCGCACCATCGAGCCCGAGGTGTCGTTCCTGCGTCTGGGCGGAGACTCGGTCCTGGCGGTCCGCATGGCCGCACTCATCCGCAAACGCCTGGGCGTGGTGCTCGCGCTGGCCGATGTGGGTGCCGAGTCGACGGTGTCGGAGCTGGCCGGGCTCGTACGCAGAAGGTCAGCCGGCGGCACCGCGGCCCGGGCGTTGCCGGTCGACCTGCAGCGGCGTGCCGACAAGGCGAGCCCGTTCGCGCTACTTCCCCTGCAACAGGGATACTTCGTCGGCCAGCAGGGCGGCTGGGAGCTGTCGTACGAGTCCGCGCACTTCTACAGCGATGTCGCGTTGCGGAACATGGACAGCGACGAGGCCGCTGAAGCCCTCGCCGACGCCCTGCGGCGCCTCGCCGAGCACCAGCCGATGCTGCGGGCCCGGGTCACCTCCGACGGCATGCAGCACATCCTGCCGCTCGACGTCCCCGCGGCCGTCCCCGAGCCGCAGGTGTACGACCTGCGCAACGCATCGATCGAGACAGCGTCCGAGAGTCTGGCCCGGCTGCGCGCGGAAATGATCGCGAACGGGCCCGACCCGACCCACGGTCCCGGACTCGACGTCCGGCTGACACTGCTGCCCGACGGCAGGGGCCGGCTCCACACGAACATGAGCCTGCTGTTGTTCGACGGATGGTCCGCCACGCTGCTCAACCGGGAACTGCTCGAACTGAGCGCCGACTGGAACGCCGTGCCCGCCCCGCTGGACATGGACTTCGACGACTACGTCGCGTCGGTGCAGGCCCTCCCCCAGAGTGATGCCTGGGCCGGCGACCGCGACTGGTGGTGGTCGCGCCTGGACACTCTGCCGCAGCCCCCGGCGCTGCCGCTGGCAGCCGACCCCCGGGAGGTCCGTGCCACGACGATGGCCAACCGGGAGCAGTACCTGTCGCCCGGCCGCTGGGCCGCGCTGCGCGACCGGTGCGCCGCGCACGACGTCACCCCGTCGACCGCGATGTTCACCGCCTTCGCGATCACCATCGCCCGGTGGGCCGGCCACCACCGCCTCCTGCTGAACTCCCTGCAGCTCAACCGGCTGCCGCTGCATCCCGACGTGCATCGCGTCTTCGGGGCCTTCGCCTCGACCATGCTGCTGCCCACCGAACTCGCACCCGGCTCGACGTTCACGCAACTGGTCACCCAGGCACAACGGCGGTTCACCGAGTATTCCGGGCACGCGCTGGTGACCGGTGTCGAGGTGTCCCGGGAGCTCGGCCGGCGGCGCGGCACCCATCGGCCGGTCGCCCCGGTGGTGTTCCAGAGCACGCTCGGCATGGACGCCGCCATGGGCGCTCAGCAGCCCGACGCCGCCGGGCCGTTGGGCGAGCTGGGCATGGACGACTTCTTCCATCAGCTGCGTACCCCCCAGGTGGCGCTGGAAGCCCGGTTCTACGAGCTACGGGGATCGCTGGCCATCGTGTTCTCGCTGGTGGAAGAGCTGTTCGACGCCGCGCAGGTGGACGCCGCCTACGCCGAACTGGTGGCGCTGGTCGGCAGCCTCGCCGACGGCGAGGGCTGGGACCGGCCGGTCGACCTACCCACGGAGCCGGACAGCGACCGGACCGGCCTGCGGCTGGGGCAGTACGCCGACGACCGTCCCGGTGCCGCCGACGGCCCGCCCGCGACCGAACTCGAGCAGACGATCGCCTCGCTGTGGGAAGAACTGCTGGACACGCCGGTGCTCGACCGCGGCGCCAGCTTCTTCGATCTCGGCGGCGACTCCCTGCTCGCCGTACGGGCCCTGGCCCGGCTGGCCAAGGAGGCGGGAGTCACCGTGCCGGTGCGCGACTTCCTCGCCGACCCCACGGTGGCCGGGCTGGCCGCGGTTCGCCGCGCGGGTGCCGCGCGATGACGGGCTCCGTCGGCGTGCTCGGTGGTGCCGGCACGGTCGGCCGGACCGCCGTCGAACGGCTGCGTGGCTTCGGGCTCCCCGTCCGGGTCGGTGGGCGTGATCTCGACCGGGCCGGCGAGGTCGCCGAGGCGAACGGATCGACTGCTGTGCGCGTCGACCTGTTCGATGACGCCTCGCTCGAGGCGTTCTGCGCGGGCTGCTCGGTGGTGCTCAACTGTGCCGGGCCGTCGTACCGGATTCTCGACCGGGTCGCTCGGGCTGCCCTGTCAGCAGGTGCGGGCTACGTGGACGCGGCGGGTGACTTGGTGGCGGTGGAGGCTCTCGCCCAGGATCCACCGGCCGGTCTTTCGCAGCACGCGGCTGTCTTCTCCGCCGGGCTGATGCCCGGCCTCTCCGGGCTCCTGCCACGGCTGCTGCTGGACGGCAGCCCGGTGGCCCGCCTCGACGTGTATGTCGGCGGGTCGGTGGAGATCAGCGCGGCTTCCGCGGTGGACGCGCTGCTGACCCGGGGGCCGAAGTTCGGGCACGCGCTGGCGGTGTGGCGCGACGGACAGGTGGCGCAGCACAGCCTGGCGCCGCTGCGTTCCATCACGTTGCCCGGCTTCCACGGGCGGGTGCACGCCGTACCGTTCCTGTCCACCGAGATGATCGGTTTGGCGTCGGCGGCCGGGCTCCCCGAACTGCGCAACTACACCGTGTACGCGACGGACAACCTGCCGCGGGCCTTCGCGACCGCGTGGGCCGACGACGACGAGTCGCCGGAGGCGCACGCGGCCGCAATCGTGCAGGCGGCGCGGCGCGATGTCGAGGACCACGGACGTCACTACGCGGTTCTGGCGTACGCCCGTCCGCCGGCCGGGTCCGGCCTGGTGCCTCGTCGGGTGCTGCTGAGGACACCGGACTCGTACCCGCTCAGCGGGGTGGTGGCGGCCATCGCGGCACGCGAGGTGGCCGCCGGTGCCGTCGCACCCGGCGCGCACTATGCCTCGGAGGCATTGACCCCCCAAACGGTCGCCAGAGAGTTGGCGGGCGACCCCTGGGTCAGCGAGCTGGCCCTGCCCTCTCGCTGACTGGCGCGCAGGTCGTACTCAGGTGGTGGCGGCGAAGAGCTGGACGCCGACCGGATGCAACGGATGGTCCGGGCCGGGAACGGAGACGATCTGGCTGAAGCCGGCGTCGTCCAGCTCGGCCCGCCACTGCGTCTCGTCGAGGAAGATCTGGCCGGTTCCCGCCCGCCTGTCCCGGTCACCCGGCCGCTGCCCGCCCGGCCGGGCCGACATCAGGAACTGCATGGACGTCAGGATCTGGTGCATCTCGCGCGTGGTCTCCACGAACAGGAGCACACCACCGGGCTGCAGCAGGCGCCGGAAACCGCGCAGGGTTGCGGCGATGTCGACGGCGTTGTGCAGCACGTTGGCGGCGAGCACGACATCGAGTGTGCCCTCGCCGACGTCCTGCGCGAGGATGTCCGTGTTGATGTCGAACCGCCCGTACCGTAGGCCGGCGCGGTCGGCGAACCGGCGCCGGGCGTCGGTGAGGAAGAACGCCGAGACATCGGTGAACAGGTAGTCCAGGGGAGTCTCGCGCAGCGCGTCGAGGACGTCCACGGTGGTACCGCCGACCCCGGCCCCCACTTCCAGAACCCGTAGCGGCCGGTCGGCGGGACGCCATTGCGCTGCCCAGCGCAACGCTTCGGCCGTGGCGGCGTTGACGTAACGGTTGACGGCGTTGTCCCGGTAGGCGCCTTCGGCGGTGCCGGTCTCGCCGTCTGCGAACAGCAGCGCCTGCAGGCTGACCTCGTCACGCAACAGTGCGGGGAGGTACTGCACCGCGGTCTGGAAGAACCGGGTGAGTTCGGGCGGGTAGTGCAGGCCCCGGCGAGCGTCGTCGATGCCGTCGACGGCCGCGACCAGAGCCGTCCGTCCCGGTGCACGCAGGTCGTGGTAGCGGTGACCGTCGGTGCTGAGCATGCCGGCATCAACGAGAACCGCGAGCCAGCGGCGCATGATCCATTGATGTCTCGGCGCGATGGCCAGCGCGGCCGCGATCTTCTCCTCGTCGTCGCCGGACGGTCCGGTGCACAGGTCCGCGCCGGCAAGGGTGTCGGCCATGGCCAGCCGGGCGATGCGGTCGAGCTCCTGGAGAAAGACCGGCAGACGCTCGGCGTCGTGCGGGTCGACCGCACGGGCGGCAGCGGCCGCGATGCGATCGGCCGGAACGCCACGGTCGACGGTGAGCCGCAGTCCCCGCGTATCGGCGCCCGCCTGCCGGAGCATCGCCCGCGTGGCCTCGCCGACGCGGCGGCGTACGAAGGCGGTGAACGGCTCATGGGCGCGGCCGGGCGCGGAAGCGACCGAGGTGAAGGCAGCGGCCGCGGGAGTGACGAGCGCGAGAGCGGCAGGATCGGACTGGTCCAGCACCACCGCGACGTCGGCTCCGGCCAGAGCGGTGCGCAGCTGGTGAGCGGTGACGGCGTCGGCGGCGTTCACCAGCAGCCGGTTGGGGATGCCGCCGATGCGGATCGGTCGGCCCTCGGCGATCATCGCGCGGGCATCGTCCATTCCGGCCCAGTTATGGGCGGCGGGCGGGACGCAGGCGTCGGCTGCTTCGACGTGGAGGACCGCGTCGAAGCGGTAGCGGGTCAACTCGGTGTCGGCGGTCATGGTCTTCGGGTAGGCGGCGATGCGCACGTCGCGGCCGCTGCCCATCGCGGCGCGGGCGAGTACGGCGGGGTCGAAGTTGAGTTCGTCGTCGCGGTCGGCTCGGGCTCGGGCGCGCTCGGTGATCACGGAGTCGGTCGCCTCCGGGTCGGCGGCGCGTTCCAGCCAGTGGCAGTAGGCGTCCAGCAGACCGGCGTGCCGGTTGTCGCCCACGATCACCACGCCGCCGGGTGCGACGAGCCGGACCGCGTCCTGCACCACCCGGCTGAGATAGGCGACATCGGGGAAGCACTGCGTGACGGAGTTGACGAGGACGCAGTCCGGTCCGGCGGTGGGGACACCGGCCCGGTCGAGGGCCCGCCGCACCTGCTCGGAACTCGACTCGTGTGCGCCGGCGCTGACGAAGACCTGCCCCGGCCTGGCCCGCTGCTCGTGCCGGCGCACCATGTCCTCAGCGACGTCGGTGCCGACATAGCCGGCCAGGTGCGGGTACAGCCGGTCGGCGAGCAGCCCGGTTCCGCAGCCCAGCTCCAGGACGTGCCGTGGCCGCGTGGCGAGCACCAGTTCGACGGTGCGCTCGACCCATTCGGTCATGTGCGCGACGGGCAGCGGCTCCCCGGTGTCGGAGGCGCGCCAGCCCGCCAGGGTGTCACCGTTGCCCGCTCCCGCCGCGTACGTGTAGTCGTACACCTCGGCCCAGTGATCCAGGTATTCGCGTACCAGCGGCCCCAGGCCGGGCCGGACCGCGGTGGCTTCGGGCCGCAGCCGGATCTGCAAGCCGGTGCCGTCGTGGGCTGCGGCGGCGATCCACGGGTGGGCGTGCAGCAGGTCCAGGGCGGCGGTCATCTCCGGGGACACGTACGGCTCCGTTCGGTGGTCATGACAGGTGGCGGGCGAGGGCGGTGTTGAGTACGCGTGCGACAGCGGTGAGTGCCGGCTCGCGCATCAGGGAGTAGTGGTCGGCGTCGATACCGATCACCTCGGGAGGCATGGCGAGACTGGTGGACCAGCCCAGGTCGGTCAGCCCGGGTGGGGTGTCGTCGACGCCCATGCCGATGCCCGAGTTGCGGGTGGCCCTGCGATCGGCTCTGACCAGCAGGGTGTGGGTCCGCTCGTCGCCGTGGAAGCCCGGCCGGTGCTGGGCGAGACCGTGCAGGTGCCGGCCGAAGACCGCGACACGGGAACGGGGATCCTCACGGGTGCCGAGGAGCCGGTGCTGCCGGAGCCGGTCCGTCGCCTCCTGCCAGCGTTGCTCGGCCGGTACGCTCAGGAAGGCGTTCAACGCGTCGGTCGTACCCATGCCGAGGTCGATGTCGAGGTAAGCCTCCAGCGCTCCCAGGTGCCGGGCGAGCACTAGAGCCTCCGCCGTCTCGGGCTCGCCGGGGACCGCCGTGATGTAGGTGGGGTCGTTGGAGTCCAGCATCACCAGCAGCGCGACATGCTGGCCCTGGCTGTGCAGGGTCCGGGCCATCTCCTGGCCCAGGCTGCCGCCCATCGACCAGCCGCCGAGCAGGTACGGGCCGTCGGGCTGGACGGAACGCAGGACATCGACGTAGAGGCGCGCCAGAGCGGGCAGCTCGGTGGGCGCCTCGCCGCCGGATAGGCCAGGATCGGTCAGGGCGACGACGGTGACCCGCTCGTCGAGCCGCTGGCCGAGGTCGGCGTAGCAGGTCACGTCGCCGCCGGAGGGATGGACGAGGAACAGCGTCGGACCGGATCCGGTTCCGGCACGCAAGGTGATCGCCACGTCCTCGACCGGCAGCGCCGGGGTGGCGCTTACGGCCTCGCTGCGCCAGGCTGCCGGGTCCGTCAGGCTGCGCAGCCGGCTCAGGTAACGGTCGAACATGCGGTCGACCTCGGCCGGCGGCAGCACCGGCTCCAGCGCATCCCACTGGACCAGTAGCTGACCGTGATGCTCCAGAACCTGATGGTCGAGCACGGTCTGGGGGGTCTGGCTCAGGGCGGACACCTGCCGGCCCGCCCACTCCAGGTCACGGTCGCCGCCGATGACGTCGTCCAGTCCGAGCGCACTGGTGAACACGACCGGTACGGAGGTGAGCGCACCGGTCTGCGCGGACTTCTCCGCCAGCAGGTCGAGGGCGGAGAAGAGCCGATGGTCCAGGTCGGTGAACAGTCGGCGGTGCACCCGGCCGGCGTGTTCGGCGAAGCTGCCGGCTGCACGCCGGTCCACCTCGTGCAGCAGCAGCGAGGTGAAGTCACCGACCACGCTGTCCATCGCCGGATGCAGCGGCGGGCGGTCGAACAGAGTCAGCGTGACGGCGAAGTGTTCCTCACCGCTCCACTGGGCGAGCAGTTCGCCGTACGCGGTGAGAAGGGCGGCTGTCGGGGTGACGCCGTTGGCGGCGGCGTTACGGCGGAAGGCGGCCCACTGCTGCGCGTCGAGCCGGCCCGTATGCCGCTCGAACCGGCCGCCGGTCTCGATGCCGGAGACCGGCAGAGTGGGTGCGCCGGGCAGGCCGGGCAGCCGGTCGCGCCAATAGCCGGCAGCCCGCGTCCACTCGGGGGTGTCGCGGCGTGCCGCCAGAGCTCGCACGCAACCGGCAAAGGTGATCGGCACCTCCGGCAGGGCCTGATCGGGATTCGCGTAGTAGTGACGCAGGTCCCGGTCGATGATCCAGTAGCTGCCGGCGTCGCAGACGAGGACGTCGATGCCGAGGAACAGACGAACGCCACCGCCCGGCAGCCGGGCCGCGCGGATCTGGACCAGCGGCCACCGATCGGACGGACCGGGTCGGCGGAAGACCTGCTCGCGCAGGGCGGCGAGCCGTTCGGCGCGTTTCTGCTCACCGGCCTGGGTCAGATCCACCGGGCGGATGCGGTAGGAGGGCACCTGTTCCAGTTGCCGCAGCCGACCCTGCCCGGTCGTGATGGTGCGCAGCATCGCGTGCCGGGCGATGACGAGGTTCCACGCCTGCTCGTAGCGGTCGAGATCGAGGTCCGGGCAGTCGTACTCCAGCGCGAAGTGACAGGCGGTGTCGCCGAAGCGGTAACCCCCGGTGCGGCCCGTCCAGTAGGCGTGCTGCACACGGGTCATGGCGAAGGTCCCGTCCGGGTCCGGTCCACCGGTCACCGTCGTGGCCGGATCCCGCTCTGCAGCCGGTTGCGCGCTGCCGATCGTCCCGGCCAGACCGGCGACGGTCGGACGGGCGAGCAGGTCCCGCAAGCTCAGCCGGACCCGGTACCGTTCTCCCAGGTCGGCGAGCATACGGGTGGCCAGCAGCGAGTGTCCGCCCAGAGCGAAGAAGTCGCTGTCGCCGTCGGTGACCGAGGCGCCGAACAGGTCGGACCAGGCTGCCGCCACGACCGCTTCGACGCCGGTGAGGTCACTGGTGACGTCGTCGTGCCGGTGTGCGGTCGTCCGGTCCGCGGCACGCATCCGGGTGCGCAGGTCGGTAGTGGAGACCGCCACGACCGGCGGCACGGTGCCGGCCGTCGCGGCGTTCAGGATCGCGTCGAGGGCGTGCATGCCGGTGGCGGCGTCGAGTGCGAAGGTCAGGTTGACCTCGCGTTCACTGCCCAGCGGCCCCACCTTCCAGGCGTCCCAGACCACGCTGACCCAGCGGGTGTCACCGATGGGCGGCTGTTGCGCGAGGGCGTCGAGGAAGCCGTTCGAGGCACAGTAGGGCCCGGTGCCGATGCCTCCGACGAGCGTGCCGGCCGACGACATGAGCACGACATGGCGGGGACGCTGCTGCGGCGGCAGGTCCTCGATCGCGGCCCGCAGGGCCAGTGCTCCCCGGGCTTTCGCCCGGAGGTGGCCGTCCACGTGTTCGGGGCCGATGCGGCGCATCGGTGCCAATTCTTCGGTGGCCACCACGCCCGCGGCATGCACCACGAGGTCGAGGGTGGACTGCGAGCTCACGTCGGCCAGCAGCGCGCCGGTGGCGCCGGGGTCGGCGGCGTCGAGCACCTGCACGGACACGTCGTGCCCGCGCTGGACGAGGTGGTGCACCGCGTCCTTGCGGTCGCCGGAACGGGAGGTGATCACGACCCTCATTCCCTGCCCGGCCAGGTGCGCTGCGATGGTGACGCCGACATCGCCGAGGCCGCCGATGATCAGCGCGGTCGTGCCGGGTCGCGCGGCCGGGGCGGAGGAGAGTGCGGGCCAGGGTGCCAGGCCGCTCACCCACCGCTGGGAGTTACGGACGGCGGTCTGGATTCCGGTGGAGCCCCCTCGCAGGTCGGCGAGCTCGGCGATCACCGCCGGCGCGTGGGTCCGCAGGTCGGTGACGTCGACGGTGCGCCACGACAGTCCGGGCGTCTCCTGGGCGAGGACCCGGGGCAGGGACCGTACCGCCGCGGCGCCGGGCGCGGGCACGTCCGGGCTCTCGACGCGGCATCCGTTCACCGTCACCTGGAGCAGGAAAGCGGGTGGCGGATCGAGCGCGGCGACCCGGCCGTACCGTAGGATCTCCTCACGGGTCTGCTCGGGTGTCCGGGCGTCACCGGTGACGATCACCACGCCGTCGACCGCTTTGGCCGGATCGTCGAGGCCGACGACTTCGGCGTCGCGGGCACGCAGCGCCGCGCCGATGACATCTCCGGGGTCACCGGTCACAAGCCAGCGCCCGCCCAGACTCGGTACGGCGGGCAGCGGCGGCTCCTGCCGCCAGAGCGGTACCTGGAGAAGCTCGTTGGTCTGTGGCTCCGTCGTCTGCGGCTCGGGGTCGATCCACAGGCGGCGTCGCTGGAAGGCGTACCCGGGTGCGACGACCCGCCGCCGCCCCGGCCGGTGCATGGCGGTGAAGTCGACGAGCACGCCGTGGCTCCACAGTTCGCCGGCGGCCAGGCGTGCCGACGCCAGGTCGGACAGTTCGCCGTCCGACGGGTACGTGGTGACGGTGGCCTTCAGGTGCGCAAGGCCGTGGCTGCGGGCGGCAGCGACAAGGGCCGCCCCGGGACCGACCTGGATCACCACGGTCGGCGTCGGCTCCGCCGCCGCGGCGGTGAGCGCGGCGGAGAAACGCACCGGCTCACGCAACTGGCGGACCCAGTGCTCCGGATCGGCGAAGTCGTCGCCGACCATCGTGCCGGTCAAGGAGCTGACGGTGGGCACGATGGGCCGCCCGGCGCGCACCGACCGCGCGGCCGCCCGCATGTCCGGCAGTGCCGGGTCGATCAGCCGCGAATGCGCGGCGGACCTCAGTGGTAGCCGGGCCGGCGCGATCCCCCTGCGGCCGAGAACGGCGACCAGATCCTCCACAGCGCCAGCCGGCCCGGAGACCACGCAGGATTGTGGAGCATTCACTGCGGCCAGGTCGAGATCGGGGTGTTCGCGCAGCAGAGCTGTCACATCGGATTCGGACAGCGGGACGGACAGCATCGCTCCGCCGCCCGCGGCTCCGGCCAACGCGCGGGATCGCACCGCGACGAGGGTCACGGCGTCGGGCAACGTCAGTGCCCCGGAGACGACCGCCGCAGCGTACTCGCCGAGGCTGTGGCCGAGCAGGACGTCCGGGTGGATGCCCCAGGATTCGAGCAGCCGGGCGGTGGCGACCGAGACGGTGAACAGGGCAGGCAGCCCCACGACGGCCGACTCGGCCGTCGTCTCGTCACCTCCGGTGATCAACGTGGTGACGTCGGTGCCGAGGTGGTCGCGGAACAGTTTCGCGCACTCCTGCACGCACGAGGCGAACACCGGCTCGTCGGCGTACAACTGCGCGGCCATGCCCGCGTACTGGCTGCCGCCGCCAGGGAAGAGGAACACGAGGCGCGGCGCGCCGTCGGTGCGCACCGCAGCGGTACGCCGCGGCGTGATTCCGGGGCCCGCGACGACCGCCTGCCGGTACGGGTGGTACTTGCGACCGTGTTGCAGGGTGTGCGCGATGTCGGGCAGATCTGCCGACGGCACCTCGCGTGCGGTGGCGTCGAGGGCGGCCGGTTCGTACGCCGAGTAGAGCAGGATCTGGGGCCGGTCGTCCGGCGAGGTGGCCGTCCGGTCGGGCGCCGGGCCAAGCACGACGTGCGCGTTGGTGCCGCCGATGCCGAACGAGCTGACACCCGCGTAGGGCGGGGCATCCCACGGTCGGGTGCGGGTGACCACCGCGAACGGTGAGCCGTCCAGCCCGAGCTGGTCGTTGATCGGATCGGCGTGCAGCGAGGCGGGCAGTGTCCGGTGATGCAACGCGAGCACCGTCTTGACGAACGACGCGATACCGGCGGCCGCGTTGGCGTGACCGATGTTGCTCTTGACAGAGCCGAGCCCGCACCATGCCGTGGTCCGGATGCCGTCGTGGCCGAATGCCTTGCGCAGGGCGGCAACCTCGATCGGATCGCCCAGGCGGGTGCCGGTGCCGTGGGCCTCGACGTATCCGACCTGCGACGGTTCGATGTCCGCGACGGCAAGGGCTTCCGCGATCACCCGGGCCTGCCCGCGCAGCGACGGGGCGGTGAAGCCGACCTTGTCGGCGCCGTCGTTGTTGACCGCGCTGCCGTGCAGAACCGCGAGGACGGGATCACCGTCGGCGAGCGCGTCGTCGAGTCGGCGCAGCACCACCGCACCCACACCCTGGCTGTAGACGATGCCGGTGGCGTCGGCGGAGAAGGGCCGGACCCGCCCGTCGACGGCGAAGATGCCTTCCGGCACATACCGGTAGCCGTGACCCTGCGGGACGATCAGCGAAGCGCCACCCGCGACGGCCATGTCGCATTCGCCGGCCAGCAGGGACTGGGCGGCCACGTGGACGGCGACCAGCGAGGTGGAGCAGGTCGTGGTGATGTTCATCGCCGGCCCGGTCAGGCCCAGCCGGTAGGCCGTCTGCAGAGGTAGGTAGTCGGCCTGGGTGGCGATGGCGGTCTGCAGGCTGCCGAGGGGATCGGGCCCGCCGCCGGTCGGATCCCAGCGACCGGCGAGGTTGGCCGTGAGATAGGCACTCTGGGCCGTTCCTGCGAAGACACCGACCGCCTCGATGCCGGCGCCGCCGCCGTGCCCGCTGCATTCTAGCGCCTCCCAGGCAGCCTCGAGGAAGAGCCGGTGCTGCGGGTCGGTGAGGGCCGCTTCGGCATCGGTGAGCCCGAAGGGGGACGGATCGAACAGTTCCTGGCCGTCGATGATCCCGCCGACCGGCACGTAGTCCTTGCGCCGACGCATGCCCAGAGGCACGCCTCGGTCGGCGAGTTCCTCGTCGGGAAACCGGGTGAGGCCTTCGCGCGCGTCCCGCAGCAGCTCCCAGAAGCGGTCGGCGTTCGGTGCACCGGGGAAGCGCCCGGCGACGGCGGTCACCGCAAGGGCGGGGTGGGACGGCGAAGGGGGCGTCATCGCGCTCCTCGATGGTTGGCCGGATGGGGCTCATCCGTTATACATGAGAATGACAATCATTTCCATCGACGCGGTCCACTATCGACCGAGCCTACTGGAAATCGTTGTCGTTCTCATGTTGTACTACTCGCTCCGAGTCCCGGGGAGGAGCCGCATGACGGCCTCGCACACACCGCCGATCGACCGAGTGGACGAGGTGACCGCATGCCTCGCGGAGAGCCTCGACCTCGACCCGGCCGACATCGATCCCGGCCGCAAGCTCACCGAGCTGGGACTGGACTCGTTCGCCGCGGTCCGATTGCGGCGCAGGCTGCTGGACGAACTCGGTGTGGATCTGCCTCTGACCACATTCCTCAACGGCGCGACGCCCGGCACCGTCACCGCGGCCGTGCTCGCCGCACCGTCCGGCGACGGGCCGGCGGAGACCGTCCCCACGACCGCTTCCGCTGCCGCCGCCGGGGCCGAGCCCTTCCCGCTCACCGCGCTGCAGACGGCATACCTGCTCGGCCGCGATCCGTCACTGCCACTGGGCGGCGTGGCCACGTACTTCTACTTCGAGTACGACCGGCGACCCGGCGGCGACGCGGAGGCCGACGTCCGCGCTCTGACGGACGGATGGAACCGCCTGGTGGCCCGCCACCCGATGCTGCGGCTGGTCATCGACGAGGAGGCCCGCCAACGGGTGCTCCCCAGCGAGCTGCGCTACGAGATCCCGGTCACCGACTTGCGCACCGCCCCGCCCACAGACGCCGAACGGACCCTGGCGGACATGCGTACCGCGCTGTCCCATCGACCACACGCGGTGGACCGCTGGCCGTTGTTCGACATCCGCGCCGCGTTACTGCCGGACGGCCGCACCCGGTTGTTCGTCGGCATGGACATCATCGCCTTGGACATGGCCGGCTGGATGCAGCTCATGCGCGAATGGGGTCAGGCGACCACCGATCCGAACCTGCTGGCGGCGCCACCGGTCACCACTTTCGCGGCCCTGCTCGCCTACCGGGAGCAGGATCCTGCCGAAGCCGCACGCCGCGAGCGTGACCGCGCGTACTGGCAGAGCCGGGCGGACCGGCTCCCGCCTGGCCCGGCACTGCCCTGGAGCGCGACCGCGGAGAAGCTGGGTGTCCCGCACTTCACCCGGCATGCCGCGGCCCTGACCGCCAGCGAGTGGTCGCGGCTGCGGAGTCAGGCGAGCAGGCACGGAGTCTCCGCCACCGCCGTGCTGCTGGCCGCCCTGGCGGCGATCCTCGGCCGCTGGGGCGCGACCGACCCGTTCTGTGTGAACACCACGCTGTTCGACCGGCCGCAGGACGACGATCGCCTGCGCACGGTGGTGGGCGACTTCACCACCACCGTGCTCACCGAGTGCGCCCCCCTCGACCCGTCCGGAGACGGCGGGTTCGCCGGCTACGCCGCCGCGGTCAACCACCGGTTCTGGTCCGACCTGGAGCACCGTTCCGTCTCGGCCGTCGAGGCGCTCCGAGGTCGCGGAAACGCCGGGCTCGTCCCCGCATATCCCGTCGTGTTCACCAGCGGGGTCGGACTGGCCGCCACGACCGAGCCCCCGACCGCCTGGCTGGGTGAGGAGGTCTTTGGAGTCTCACAGACCCCGCAGATCTTCGTCGACCACATCGTCTGGGAGGATGGCGACCGGCTGCGCATCGCCTGGGACGTCGTCGACGGATGCCTGCCCGACGGCTTCGCCACCGGTATCCGCGACGCCCACCTGCGACTGCTGCGCCGGCTGGCCGACGACGAGCAGGCCTGGACCGATCCGGCCTTCGGCTGGGACCCGTCCTTCCGCCCGGACGAGGCACTGGACGTCAGCCCGTTCGGCGGCGACTGCGGGCCGCTGATCGACGATCCGCTGCGGGCGAACGCCGGCCGAGCACCACAGGACGTCGCCCTCATACACGGGGACGACGTCGTTACCCATGGCGAACTGGGCGCACGAGCCCGCGCCACCGCTGCCCTGCTCGCCGGACACGGGCTGGGACCGAGTGACATGGTGGCGGTGGCCGCTCCAAAGGGCGCCGCACAGATCGCCGCTACACTCGGCATCACCGCCTCCGGCGCCGGCTATGTCCCGGTCGAACCGTCCTGGCCGGCGGCACGGATCGCCTCCGTCTGTGCGCAGGCCGACATCAAGCATGCGCTGGTCACCGGCATGACCTCGGCACAGTGGCCGGACACCGTACAAATTCACGCCATCGACGACGGCGCGCCGGACGGCGACGAGGCCGTCGCAGAGCCACGCGCGCCGCGCCCGGGAGATCTGGCGTACGCCATCTTCACCTCCGGCTCCACCGGGCGGCCCAAGGGTGTGGCGGTCGAGCATCGCCAGGCCCGTACGACACTCGACGACATGGCCGACCGCTTCCCTCTGGAGGCGGGCGACCGGGTGCTCGCGCTGTCGGCACTGTCGTTCGACCTGTCGGTCTACGACGTGTTCGGTGTACTCGGCGCCGGTGGGGCGATGGTGCTACCCGACCCCGACCGCCAGCGCGACCCCGGCCATTGGCTGGAACTGATGGACCGGCATCGGGTGTCGGTGTGGAACACCGCACCGGCACTGCTGGAGATGCTCGTCGAGTACGCCGAGATCGACCCCGGCGCTGCGGCCTCGGCCATGTCCTCGCTGCGCCTGGTACTCCTCTCCGGCGACTGGATCCCGGTGACGCTGCCCGACAGAGTGCGGGTGCTCGCGCCACAGGCCCGGATCATCAGCTTGGGCGGCGCGACCGAGGCGTCCATCTGGTCCATCTGCCATCCGATCGAAAAAGTCGACCCGGCGTGGCGCAGCATCCCGTACGGGCGGGCGCTACGCGGACAGTCCTTCCACATCCTCGACGGCGACGGGCGGCCCTGCCCGGTCGGTGAGGCCGGCGAGCTGTACATCGGTGGCGACGGGGTGGCGGCCGGCTATCTCGGTGACCCGGAACAGACCGCACAACGGTTCACCACCCACCCGGTCCTGCGCCGCCGCACCTACCGCACCGGCGACCTCGGCCGCTGGCGCTACGACGGGACGATCGAGTTCCTCGGCCGCGTCGACCGGCAGGTCAAGATCCGCGGCCACCGCATCGAGCTCGGCGAGATCGAAGCCGTGCTCAGCCGCGCACCCGGCGTACGACGCTGTGTGGCCCGGTCCGTGCCGGGACCGGACGGCGGCGCCCGACTCGTCGCCTATGTGGCCACCGGCGACGATGCGTCACCTCTGGCCGAGGACGTCTTGGTGGCCCGCCTACGCGAGCACCTGCCCGAGTACATGATCCCCAGCCGCTTCGTGCAACTGGCGACGCTGCCCGTGACGGTAAACGGCAAGGTCGACCACGACCGGCTGGGCAACCCCTTCCGCAACGACCCGCCTGTTCACCAGCCCCCTGCCGTCCCGGCGATCACGTCCGCACCGCCGCAGGTCGCGGCTCCGGCGGACCTGGACGACCTGACCGGACTGCTCGTCGACGCCGCCCGTTCGGGGCTCGACGTCCGCGTCAGCGTGCGCCCGGGCCGACTGGACGTCGTCGCGGCCCTGCGGGCGGCCACCGAACTGGCCGTAGCGGTCCGGCCGTCGAACGGCTCCTACGAGGTGGTGCCGGACCTCGACGGCGAAGCCGTTCTCGGACTCCGGATCATCGCCGAGCCGGTGATCCGTACCGAGGAGCCCACCACGCCCATCGGCACGTCCGACTCGGACATCGAGAACAGCGTGGCCGCCGTGTTCGGCGAACTGCTGGACTGCACCGTCGATGTCACCAGGCCATTCTTCGACCTCGGGGCGACCTCGCTGACGCTGCTGCGAGCACACCGGCGGCTCAGCGACCGCCTCGGCGTGCCACTGGCGATGGTCGACCTGTTCGCCCATCCGACCGTCCGCGATCTGGCCCGGCTGATCGCCGGCCGCCGCGCTCCGGTACCACCGGCCACCGCGAACCCGCCCGCAACGACGCCAGCACGAGACCGGGCGGCAGGACGGCTAGCGGCGCGCGCCGCCGCGGCACGCACCGCGCTCTGAACCCCGACCGACCCCGCAACAGAAGGCACCCATGAGAACCCGTATCACCCTGACCCTCGTCGCCCTGCTCGGCGCCGCGTCGCTGACCGCATGCGGCGATTCCGAGCAGGCCACCGCGGCACCCCCGGACACCCTGCGATACGTAACGGTCGGGTCACCGGCCACCGCGAGCAACGACCCCCACGGCGGGCTCGGCAACGAATCCGACGCGGTGCGGTTCGCGCTGATGTACGACGTGCTCACCGGACAGGGCCCCGACGGACGCACCCAGCCGAGACTGGCGGAGTCGTGGAAACCGGACAGGAGCCTCACGAAGTGGCAGTTCGCCCTGCGCCGCGACGCCACCTTCTCCGACGGGAGGCCCGTGCGGGCCGCGGACGTGCTCTACTCGCTGCGCCGCATCGACCGTAAGGCGGCGGAGAACTACGGCCGGCTGGCCGCTTTCGATCTCGCCGCCTCGCGGGTGGTCGACGACCACACCGTGGAAGTCGTCAGCCGCAAGCCGTTCGCCGAGGTGCCGCGAGCCCTGGAATCCATGACGTTCATCGTCCCGGAGGGCAGCGACGACTTCACCGCCGCGGTACCCGGGTCGGGACCGTTCACACTGGTCAGCAACGACACGCAGAGCGCCGTGCTGGAACGCCGCGACGGCTGGTGGGGCACCGCGCCGTCGTTGCGGCGTATCGAGGTCCGGGCGGTCGCCGACCCGCAGGCCCGCGCTCAGGCCGTGCTGTCCAGGCAGGCCGACGTGGCCGCGAGCATCGCGCCGGCGGCGGCGCGACAGGCCGAGGGCCGCACCGACCTGAGCCTGGTCCGCCGGCCGGCGGTCACCATGTACCCGTTCGTGATGCGTACCGACCGCAAACCGTTCGACGACCCCCGTGTCCGCGAGGCGTTCAAGCTGGCCGCCGACCGGCCGGCGCTGGTGCAGGCCACGTTCCTCGGGTACGGCCAACCACAGGACGACCTGCTCGCCCCGGCGGATCCGTCCGCACCTCAAGGGCTGACCCCGCGTACCCGTGATGTGGCCAAGGCACGGCAGTTTCTCACCGATGCGGGCCAGGGCGACGGGCTGACCGTCACGCTGCACACCACGACGTCCTATCCGGGGATGGACACCGCCGCGACACTTTTCGCCTCGCAACTGAAGGAGATCGGTGTCACCGCTGAGGTGAAGATGACCCCGCCGGACACCTACTTCACCACGGTGTGGGGCCAGCAGGACTTCTACACCGGTTACTTCGGCGGTATCCCCTTCTTCGACGTGGCACGGGTGTCGCTGATCTCGGGCTCGCCGACGAACGAGACGGCGTGGAAGCGGCCGGAGTTCGACGCGGCGCTGGACAAGGCCCTCGGCGAGCCGGACGAGGGCGTGCGCAACCGCGTGCTCGGCACATTGCAACAGCAGGTTCGCGACGAGGGCGGGTACGTGGTGTGGGGCACCGGCGACGGCCTGGACCTGACCCGTTCCGGAGTGCAGGGTCTGCCCACCGGCGCCGGCTTCGGACGGCTCTTCATCGATCAGGTAAGGCTGTCACGATGATCCTGCGGGCCCTGGTCCGCGCCGTATTGTTGCTGGTCGGCGTCTCGGTGATGGTGTTCGCCGCCACCGAGGCGCTGCCCGGCGACGCCGCCGAGGCCCGCACAGCCGGGCGGGCCACCGCGGCGCAGCTGGCCGAGATGCGGGCCGCCACCGGCTTGGACGCCGCGGTGTGGCGGCGTTACCTGGAGTGGGCCGCTGGCCTGCTTCGCGGGGACGCGGGCGTCTCGTTGATCTCGGGCCGGCCGGTGGCGGACGTGATCGGTCAGCGACTGCCCGCGACAGCCGCGCTGGCCGGTGCCGCACTCCTGGTGACCGTGCCGCTGATGCTGGCGTGGGCCTGGCCCGCCGGTGCGGGCTCGCCGGCCGGCCGGTTGGTCGCCGCCGTCGTGACAGCCACCGCCGCCGTCCCGCAGGTGGTCGTCGCCGCGGCGCTGACCGCTGTGTTCGCCGGGATGCTGGCCTGGTTCCCGCCGATCTCGCTGCTGCCGGCCGACGGGCGCCCACCGGGGCTGTCGGTGCTGGCGCTGCCGACGCTGAGCCTCGCTCTGCCGGCGGCCGCCTACGGGGCGATGCTGCTACGCGGGCTCGTTGCTGACATCGTGGCGCGGCCGTACGTGCGTGATGCCCGGCTGCGCGGCCTTCCCGGATGGCGGATCGCCGCTGTCTACGTCGGACCGTTCCTGGTCGCACCGGCTCTGCGGGTCCTGGCCGTCGTCGCGGGTGGTCTGATCGCTGCCACCGCGGTGGTGGAGGTCATGTTCGGCTATGCGGGGCTGGGTGAGCTGCTGGTCGGCGCGGTCGCTAACCGCGACGTCCCGGTGGTGCAGGCCGGTGCGATGCTCGCCGCGGTGGCCGTGGTCCTCGGGATGCTGGCAGCGGATCTCGTCACCGTACGGACCGATCCCCGGCGGGCGGTGACATGAGCATCGTGACGGGCGGCCGGCTCGGTTTCGTGACGTTCGCCGGTACCGTCCTGGGTCTCGCCCTGTTCGGCAGCCTGCTGGCGCCGCACGACCCCACCGCACCGCTGGGCGCGCCGTGGTCGCCGTCCGGCGGCGGAAACCTGCTGGGTACTGATGCCCTGGGCCGTGATGTGCTGTCCCGGGTGCTGGCCGGAGGTCGCCATCTGACCCTCACCGCCGGGGCGGCAGCCCTGGTGGCGGCAGCGATCGGCATCGCCGGCGGACTGCTGGCGGGGTGGCACGACGGGCCCCTGTCGCGGCTGCTGCACGCGGCAGCGGATCTGCTTCTCGCCGTACCCCTGCTGTTGATCGCCCTGGTTTTCGCCGTCACCCTGCCCGGCGCCGTGGCGGTGATCGCCGCGACCGTCTGCGGCGGGGCCCCGCTGACGCTGCGTATCGTCGGCGACGCGGTGCAGCAGGTGCGCCATGCCGGCTTCGTCGACGCCGCACTGGGCCGCGGGGAGTCCGGCCCGAGGATCCTGGGCCGGGAGATCCTCCCGGCGGTGGCCGCGCTGGCCGGTTCGGAGATCGGCGCCCGTTTCGTGGTGGCACTGCAACTGGCCGCCGCTCTCAGCCTGTTCGGGCTGGGGCCTGCTCCCCCGGCCCCGGATTGGTCCGCCATGATCCGGGAAAACGTGAGCGGCGCGGCCCTGAGCCCCGCCGCGCTGATCGCCCCCGCCATAGCTTTGGCAGTGCTCAGCCTGACCGTCGCCGTCGTCGGCAATGCCGCCGCCCGCCACGCCCGGCGGCCGCTGTGACGCGGGATGGCGGACTGGAGGTCAGCGGCCTGCGCGTCACCGGCCGCGGTGGCCGGACCGTAGGCATCTCCCCTGATCTGCACGCCGCGCCCGGCGAGGTGGTGGCACTGACCGGCCCATCCGGAGCGGGAAAGACGGTGTGGCTGGCCGCCGTCCTGGATGCCCTCGAACCGCCGTTGCGCCGCTGCGCCGGCACCGTACGGTGGCAGGGAGAAATCATCGCGCCGGGCGGTGCGGCACGTCGGTGGCGCCGCCGGCATACGGGGATCCTCGTCCAGGACGCCGCACAGTCGTTGCATCCGCTGCTGACAGCTGTCGCGTCGGTGGCCGAGACCGGGGTGGACACCAGTCGGGCGGCCATAACACTCGAACAGGTCGGCATCGACGCGTCCCTGCACGCCCGGCGGGTGCACCAGCTCTCCGGCGGGCAGGCGCAACGCGTCGCCCTGGCCCGGGCGCTCGCGGCCCGGCCGCCCCTGCTGATCCTCGACGAGCCGACCAGCGCGCTGGACAGCGCAGCGGCCCAGCTGGTGGCCGCCGCGGTCCGCGCCCGCCGCGGCGATCCGCGTTTCGTCACCCTGCTGGTCTCGCACGACAGGGACTTCGTCGCCACGGTCGCCGACCACGTCGTGGTGTTCGGGACGGCGCCATCAGCGTCGCCACCGGTACCGTCCCGCCGTCCCGCGGCAGGCGCCACGGTGCTCCGCGTCCACCATCTCCGCCTGGATCGTCCGGGTGGGCAGACTCCTCTGCTGCAAGCTGTCGATCTGACCGTCGACGCGGCCGAATGCGTCGCCGTGCTCGGTCCCTCGGGATCCGGAAAGACCACCCTGCTGCGCTCACTCGCGGGACTGCACCCCGTGACGGCCGGCCACGCGGAGCTCGCCGGAACCCGCCTGCCGTGGCCCGTCCGGCACCGTCCCTCCGCCCTGTTGCAAGCCGTCCAGTACGTCGGTCAGCATCCCGCCGACACGCTCAACCCCGCCCACCGGATCGCCACCGCCGTCGGCCGGCCGCTGCGTACCTTCCGGACCACCGACCGAGCCGGGCGCCTCGCCACCGTGAACGCCCTGCTCACCCGAGTCGGCCTCGACCCTGCGGTGGCGCGCCGCCGCCCCGCTGGGCTGTCCGGCGGACAGCGCCAACGGGTGGCGCTCGCCCGCGCCCTGGCGGCACAGCCCCGGTTGCTGCTCGCCGACGAGATCACCGCGGCCCTGGACCCGGCCTCCACGACGACAGTGCTGGATCTGCTCGGCGAGATGCGTCACGACGGGCTCGCCGTGCTGATCGCCACCCACGATCCCGCGGTCGCCAACCGCGCCGACCGTGTCCTGACGATCCGCGACCACGCCCTGCACCCACTGAAAGGAAGCCATGACCGACCCTAGAAACGAGTACGACGTCATCGTCGTCGGCGCCGGCGCGGCCGGCCTCAGCGCCGCGCAGGTGCTCGGCCGCCAGCAGCGCCGCACCCTGGTTCTCGACGGAGGGCCACCGCGCAACAGCCCCGCCGACGGCATCCACATGTTCCTCAGCCGCGACGGGTTCCCGCCGCTGGAACTGCTGGAGGCCGGCCGGCGTGAGCTGCATCCGTACCCCGGCGTCGAAGTCGTGACCGCTCGGGCCGCCGAGGCTGTCGGGAACATCGACGACTTCACCCTGACGTTGGACAACGGCGACCGGCACCGCGCTCGCCGTCTGCTCCTGGCCACCGGTCAGGTGGACCGGCCCTGGGCTGTCCCGGGCTTGCCGGAGCGTTTCGGGCGCAGCGTCATGCACTGCCCTTTCTGCCACGGCTGGGAGGCACGAGGCAAGAGCATCGTCGTGTTCGGCCGTGAGCCCGCTGAAGTGATGCTCGCCGCCTACCTCGCCGATCGGTACAGCAAGGAAGTCACCGTGGTGACGAACGGCCCGCACACGCTGCCCGAACCTGTTCTCGGCAATCTGCGCGGGCTGGGCATTCCCGTGGCCCAGGAGCCGGTCACGGAACTCACCGGCGAACTGGACGATCTCACCGTCCAGTTCGCTGACGGCAGCAGTACGCGATGTCAGGTGGCGTTTCACCGCGCACCCGTCGAACAGCAGACGTCGCTGGCGGTGCAGCTCGGTGCCGAGCTTCTTCCCGACGGCTACGTGCGGGTCGACGAGTTCGCCCGGACCACCGTCGCGGGTGTGTCCGCCGCCGGCGACCTCGCCCGGCTCCCGGCCCTACCCGACGGATTGACCCTGGTGAGCCAGGCTGCCGCCGACGGGGTCCGGGCCGCCGTCTGGCTGGAACAGGGTTTGTTCCGGGCGGCCCTTCCGGTGCCGCTCGGCTGACGGGTAGCGGTCGGTTCCCTTCGGTTCGGGAGCCGAACCGCCCCCCAATCGGATTCGGCCGGTCAGACCGGGGTCGCGTCCGGCATCGTTGCTGGTCAGTCAGTGACGCGGGCCGCACGGTAGACGCCCAGCCCGCACGGCTGCGCGGCGAGGCCCACCTCGGCCAGTTCGGCGAGCAGCGTCTGTTCGTCGAGGACGTACCACCGGTAGGTGGCCGCCGCCTCGCTGACAAGGTCACCCTTCTGGTCGCGAACGCCGTAGCGCATGTGCCACGCAACGGCTTCGGGGCCGTCCGGCTCGGCACGCCCCCCGCCCTCGTAGGTGCAGGAGCCGATCCGCACAGCGGCGAAGTCCGCATCCGGGATCGCCTCCACACGCGCGGGTGCTTGCAAATTCACCACCAAGGGGACCTCCGGACCCATCCGGTCGCCCAGCCGGCGCCACAATTGCCGGCGGTCGTCCGGGCCGAGGTGGCCGATCATGTTCATCGCGAGGACCCCGCCGATCGCGTCGGGCAACTGCGCCGTCTCGGCGCGCTGCGCGATGACGGAAACGTGTTCCGCCAACACCGGATCGTCGGCCAGCCGGGCGAGCAGCACTGCGCGCTGGACCAGGGACGGCTCGACGGCCAGAACGAATGCCGAGGGTGCCAGTTCGGCCAGCAGCAGCGTTCCCCGTCCGCTGCCCGCGCCGAGGTCGATCAGAGGGCCGACCGCCGGATCGATACCCCGTAGGGCGCTGGTGACCGGTTCGCGCAACGCCGCCCAGGCGTCGCGGCTGAGGATGTCGAGGAACTCACCGGAAGTGCTGTACTCGTCCGTCACAGCCCAACCTTATCGAGAATGAATATCGATTCGCATGTTAGATTCGGCCAGCCGAGCCCACCGCCGCCATGCCGCCGGAGGCCGTCGGCCCTGCACGGTCATGGGCCTCAGCCGACCCTCAAGCTCGGACAACCAGAAGCGCAGCCAGCGCCGCACAGTCCACGTCCGCGCCACCGCCTCCGGCCCCGGCAACCGGGCCAACTCCCAACCCGCCCGCTCCGTCTCAGCAAGGGTCGCAAACCCTGTACGGTGCCAATACCTGTCGCACCTGCAGTGAGCTGGGGCTTCATGGGAATAAGGCACCTTCGTGGTCATGGTCTTCCAGCTGATCTATCTGGTCGCGATCCGCCTGTTCGACGCTCTACTCCTCGCGACGCGCAGCGACCGCGCGGTGCTCGCGGAACTGCTGGCCCTGCGCCACGAGGTCGCGGTGCTGCGCCGTCAGGTCCACAGCCGACCACGACTGTCCTGGCCAGACCGGGCGATCCTGTCCGCGCTGGCCCGCCGCCTGCCCCGCACGGTCCGCATCCACCGGATCGTGACCCCGGCGACCCTGCTGGCCTGGCACCGCCGGCTGGTCCAACGCCGCTGGACCTACCCCCACTGCGGCAGCCGACCACCCGTCAGCGACGAAATCCGCGAGCTCATCCGCCGAATGGCCCGGGACAACCCCCGCTGGGACCACAAAAGAATCCAGGGCGAGATGCTCGGACCGGGCCACCGCGTCGGCCTCGGCACCATCCGCCGAATCCTGGCCCGTGGCCGCCCCCGGCCCCGCACCCCGCCAGACCGACACGTCTTGGCGAACGTTCCTGCGCGCCCAGGCCACCGGCCTGCTGGCCACCGACTTCTTCCACATCGATACCGTGTGGCTGCGCCGGCTGTACGCGCTGGTCGTCATGGAGATCGCCACCCGCCGGGTACACCTGCTCGGCGTGACCGAGCACCCGACCCAGCCATGGGTGACCCAGCAGGCCCGCAACCTGCTCATGGACCTCGGAGAACGCACCAACGACTTCCGGTTCCCAATCCGCGACCGCGACACCAAGTACGGGCGGACCTTCGACGCGGTCCTGACCGCAGACGGCATACGGGTGGTGAAGACGCCGCCGCGCACACCGAGGGCGAACTGCTTCGTGGAACGCTGGAGCCGCAGCATGCGCGAGGAGTGCACAGACCACCTCCCCATCTACGGCGAACGGCACGCCAGGACGGTACTGACCGAATACGTCCGACACTTCAACGATCACCGGCCGCACCAAGGCCACGGACAGGTGCCACCCAACCATCACCCGGGCGTCGCCGTGCCGATCGACGGCGTCGCTCGACGCCGACGGCGGCTGGGAGGAATCATCAACGAGTACCATCGAGCCGCCTGAACGAATCCTTGAACCCGCTGGTCAGCAGCCGGAATCTAGTTTTGGCACCGTACAGGGCTTTGTTCATCGCCGTACCGGTGATATTCATCCTGTCGGCCGACGCCGTCACCCCGGCCAGGCCCTTCACCCTCACCGTCCGCGAGCACGGACGCAGCCTTGCCCGGACGTTTCCCATGCCCGACGTGCACGCGGCGACGATGGCACCCATCGCCATCGCCTCACTGGCCGCGCTGGTCGGCCTGTTCGCCGTTCTCGACGCCCGCGACGGCGACCGCCGTGCGACGCTCGCCGGCCTGCGCCCCGGTGCGCTGCTGGCCGCTCGGCTCGGCGTACTCGCCCTGGCGGCGCTGCTCGCCACGGCCGTGTCGCTGGCCACCACCGCGTCATTCTTCAACGCCACCCGCTGGCCGACGTACGCCGCCGCCAACGCGCTCATCGCCCTCACCTACGGTCTGATCGGCGCCCTGCTGGCGCCTATCTTCGGCAGCGTCGGCGGGGTGTTCATGGCGTTCCTGCTGCCGTTCCTCGACATCGGCATCGTCCAGAGCCCGATGCTGCACCCCGAACCGGCCACCTTGGCGAACCTGCTCCCCGGATACGGCAGCTCCCGCGTCCTGCTCGACGCCGCGCTCACCCGCGGCTTCGACGAACTCACGCCACTGCTCATCGCCATCGGCTGGCTCGTAGCGCTCCTGATGATTGTCGCAGTCGTCTACCGGCGGACAACCGTACCGGCCGCCAGGCGTCGACAGGCGCGATAGACGTGGTCACCGCTGCTCAGGGGTGAGCTGCACACGACGCAGGGTCTGGGCGTTGAGGGCGACGATGATGGTGGAGGCGGACATGAGCACGGCGGCGGCTGCCGGGCTGAGCGCGAAACCGGCCCAGGCGAAGGCGCCCGCGGCCACGGGGATGGCAATGACGTTGTAGCCGGCGGCCCAGACCAGGTTCTGGATCATCTTCTGGTACGACGCCTTGGACAGGCGCATATTGCTGGCGACGCCGCGTGGGTCGGAGGAGGCGAGGATCACGCCGGCGGACTCGATCGCCACGTCGGTGCCGGCGCCGATGGCGATACCAACGTCGGCGCGGGCCAGGGCGGGGGCGTCGTTGACCCCGTCACCGACCATCGCCACGGTCAGGCCACGGGACTGCAGTTCGCTGACCTTGTCATCCTTATCGGCGGGCAGCACCTCGGCGAAGACCTCGTCGATGCCGGGGCGGAACCCCAGGTCGGCGGCAACGGCCGCCGCGACCGGCCGCGCGTCTCCAGTGATCATGGCGATCTTCTCCACGCCCAGTTCGCGTAGCTGCTCAATGGCCTCCCGCGCCTCGGGGCGCGCCTCGTCCTCAAGTGCGATCGCGCCGAGCACCTGCGGCACCCCGTCCAGCTTGACCAGATGCAGCACCGAGGCACCTCGCCCAGACCAGTTCTCGGCCGCCGCGGCGAGATGGTCGGGCACCTGGATCTGCTGTTCGCGTAGCAGGGCGGGCCCGCCGACCCCGTACCGGATGCCGTCGATGCTGGCCTGCACCCCCCGGCCGGGCAGCGACTGGAACTGCGTAGCGGCCGCCGGCTGTCCGCGCCCCTTGACCGCTTTGACGATGGCGCGGGCGAGGGGATGCTCGCTCTCGGCCTCGACACCGGCGGCCAGCCGCAACACGTCGTCCTCGCTGGTCCCGCCGGTGCCGGAGACCGCGGTGACGGTGTGTTCGCCCTTGGTCAGAGTGCCGGTCTTATCGAACAGGACGACATCGATGTCGCGCATCCGCTCCAGCGCAAGCCGGTTCTTGACCAGGATGCCATTGTTGGCAGCCAGCCCGGTGGACAGCGCGATCACCAGCGGGATCGCCAGGCCGAGCGCGTGCGGGCAGGAGATCACCAGCACGGTGATGGTACGGATCACCCCCTCGCCGACGTCACCGATAGCCACCCAGACAGCGAGGCTGAGCACGGCCACAGCGGTGGCGACGTAGAACAGCAGTGCGGCGAACCGGTCGGCCAGGTCCTGGGCACGCCCGCCGGCCGCCTGCGCCTCGGCGACCAGACGTTGGATGCCGGCCAGGGCCCTGTCATCCCCCACCGCGTCAATCTGGACCCGGATCGCGGAGTCGGTGGCCACCGAACCTGCGACAACCCGGGCCCCGACCCCGCGCGGCACCGGCCGGGACTCCCCGGTGATCATCGACTCGTCGACGTCGGCGCTGCCGTCGACGACGTGCCCGTCGGAGGGCACCCGCGCGCCGGGGCGGACCAGCACCACATCACTGACCTGCAGGTCGGACACCTTCACCCGCTGCACCCCGCCGTCGGCGCTGACGCGTTCGGCCTCGTCGGGCAGCAGTTCGGCCAGTGCGGCGAGCGCGCCGCGGGCCTGGCCGATGGCTTTCATCTCCTGCCAGTGGCCGAGCAGCATGATGGTGACCAGCGCGGACATCTCCCACCAGAAGTCCACGTCGAACACGCCCAGGCTGGTGGCGGCCGAGGCGAGGTAGGCCACGGTGATCGCCAGGCCGATCAGGAGCATCATTCCCGGCGCCCGGTCGCGGGCCTCCCGTACCGCACCAACCAGGAACGGCCAGCCACCGTAGAAGAACACGACCGAGCCCAGCATCGGCCCGACCCACGAGACACCGGGAACGTCCAGCGAGTAGCCGAGCGCGTTCATCACCAGCCGGCTGGTGAGCACGATCGGGATCGTCAGGACCAGGCAGATCCAGAACTTTCGGC
The DNA here is from genome assembly GCF_043198215.1 of Micromonospora sp. NPDC048830. NCBI lineage: Bacteria > Bacillati > Actinomycetota > Actinomycetes > Micromonosporales > Micromonosporaceae > Micromonospora > Micromonospora sp. NPDC048830. Next base: position 12,258 of record NZ_JBICUP010000054.1, on the reverse strand, counting down.
GGAACGCCTCAGGGTCGTGACCGGCGTGCTTTTCGTGCCGAGGCCGTGGACCAGCATGATCGCCATGGCCGGCGTGTCCAGCACCGTGCGCCCGGCGGGGACCGCCACCGTGAACGCCGTGGCCGCCATGTCCACCCGCTTCTGCGCGACGGGTGTCACCAGCCGGCGTCTGGGGGCCGTGACCAGCCCTCTCCGGGGACGGCTTGCACTCGTCGCCATGACCCATAAGTCATCGCCTCCCGGACACAGTGTCACCGAACGGGAGGCAATGTGACGGTGGTTGGCGGCAGTTGGCGACGATTCCGGGTATGCGGGTCGAATGGTTTGGTTGATCCGTGCGCGGTCGACGTGATGAGCGACAGCGATACCAGCAAGCGCCGGCAGGCGAAGGTGTCGGCGGGGCCGGTGCGGCGTCACGGCACCGACAGCACGGCGACGGGCTGCGAGGACCATTCGGCCGGGCTCCGCCAGCCTCCTCAAGCCGCTGCTGAGCGTCCTGGCGGTCGGCTTCCTGGCATCGATCGCGGTTGAACGCGCTCCGGACCGGCCCAGGCGTATGCTTATGGTAGCTGGCTCTTCACAGAAGATGGCCACTTCTAGGCAGATCGAACTTCGTCGAGGATCGCTTGGGACGCTGGCGGCCTTGCGGTACGGAACGTCGGGATGCCTGACTGTGAGGCGCCGACGTCCGGCGTTATTCGTTGGTGGTCACCAACCGCACCCGGCCGGGCCGGGGGTGCGCAGCCGGTCGATCAGCGTCCTCTTCCCGTACAGCAGCCGTCGTCGGCGAGAGCCTCGGCCAGTCGTCGCACGACCGCATGAATAGGTTTCAGATCGGCTGAACAGGGGCATGCCGCGGCATGCGGGGGAACCGGTTCATCTATGCACTCCTGGCGGTAGGCGCCATCGGCATGTTCCTCGGACACGGCATATGGGCCATCTTGGGCCAGGACACGTTCATCGAGCTGATCACTGGCTCCTTCGATCACGTGTTCGGTGTGACCGTACCAACCGGCACCGCCACCGCCTGGCTGACGGGCATCGGCTGGCTCGACATCACGATCAGCATCTTCATCCTCCTCTTGCTGATCGGCGACATCCAGGGCAAGGGGCGTCTCTATGGGTTGGCGTACAGCGGGCTGGCGCTCGTCGTCTACGCATGGGCGGCGCTGTGGGGCTTCGTGACCGCGGCGGCCAGGGTTACCGCGAAGGGCGAGCTCATGCCAGAGCTGTGGGACGTTGTCGAACGAGCACCCAATTTCATGCTCCCCGCGGGGCTCACCTACCTCGTCTACCAGCATCGCTCCGAGCGCACCCGATCCGGCGTGACCTCGGGAAGGGCCGGATAGCCGGGACTGTTCAGCGTGTCGGTGCCTGTAGCGCTGGCATTGGATCGACTGCACCCGTCCGGGAACGCTGTCGAGTTCGGGTTGAACGAGCGCGAAAAATTCGCCGGCGGTGACGCCCGCGGTGGTTGCTGAAGGGGTGGAGTGGGCAAGAGGCGCCCGAATCCCCGTGGGGTCCGGCACGATGGGGGACGACGGGAGGGGCACGTCGTGGCGGAGGGGATGTCGGCAGTAGGCCGGTCATTGACGAATGCGCTCATGCGGGCTGGCGAGACCGCGCGGCGTGCGGCGCCGACTCTGATCGGCGGCTGCTGGCCGTGAGCTGCGGCGCGGCCCTGCACCATGCGCGCGTGGCGCTAGCCGCCGAAGGCTGGTCGGTGCGGGTCGAACGCCTGCCTGATTCTGCTCGCTCTGACCTGCTCGCCAACCTGATCGTGACCGGTCAGGTCCCGGCATCGGCTGACGCTGTACGGCTGGTTCGGTGTGTCCCGCAACGACGTACGGACCGTCGTCCGGTCAGGGACGAGGAGGCGCCGGCCGGGTCGGTGGACGCGATCGTGGCGGCCGCCACGGCGGAGGGTGCACGGTTGCAGGTACTCACGGACGACCAGGTGCTGGAGCTCGCCGCTGCGGCAGTGACAGCGGCCGCGGTGGAGGCGGAAGATCCGCAGTTGCGCGATGAGCTCCAGTATTGGACCAGCCGGGCGGCGGTAAGGGGCGCGGGGCTGCCGGCCGAGGTCCTGCCGGAGCGCGCTGCACAGACCACGGTGCCTGCCCGGGACTTCGGTCGTGCGGGCACATTGCCGATCGGTCCTGGGCACGATCGAGGCGCGGTCTACGCGCTGCTGGCTGTTCGGTGACGATGACGAACCCGAAAGCTGGCTGCGCGCGGGCGAGGCGCTGTCTGCCGCGTGGCTGACCGCCACCGATCTTGGCATGTCGATGGTGCCGCTCAGCGGGGTGGTCGAGGTGCTCGCCACTCGGCAGACCCTGCGGCGGGTCCTCGCCGGGCTCGGCTATCCCTACCTGGTGCTTCGGATAGGGATAGCCGACCCCGCGTATCCGGAGCCCTCCGGGCGTACCCCGCGGCTGCCGGCCGAACAGGTCATAGACACGAGCCCGGTGAGCGGCGGCAAGATGCGGTGATGACGGGCTTGATGACGTTCCAGCCGTACGTCACCGGCTGACGCTGGCGTGTCAACGCCGACCGGCCTCGTGATCAACAAACGGTTCACGGTTGGGTGACGTTCGACATCGACGGCTGCGGGAATTACGTTGTGCACGGGATTCGTGGTCCCGTGCCGGGTCGGTTCGTGACGGTTACCGGCGTCGCGCCGCGCTCTGGGCGACCGGAGGGGAACGACATCTGATGCATGGTTACGACGGATGGATGTGGCCGATGTGGGCCGCGATGATGCTGTTTTGGCTGGGCATTGTCGTGCTGGTGGTGTGGCTGGGGGTCCGCTTCGCCAGGCCCCATTCGGCGCGTGAGGACGGCAACAGCACCGCGCGGCGGATCCTGGCCGACCGGTACGCCCGTGGCGAACTGGACACCGAGGAGTACACGCACCGGCTGGAGAACCTGCGGTGACGCCGCCGGCCACCGCCCCTCACCCCGATGCCCTCTCGATCTCGGGTGCGGGTTTCAGGGGGACGGTCACGGTCTGACCGCTGCGGATCGTCGTCGGGGGTTGACCGGCGACGTGCACGGTGACCGGCGCGACGTTGCATGGTGAGGCGATGAGGGCGACGCCGTGCTGGGTGGCGGTGACGTGTATCTGGTGGCCGCGGTAGGTGAGCAGGGTGTGCAGTTTGGTGATCTGCTGCGGTAGCCGCGGGTTGACCCATAGGGCGTCTTCGCGGGTTTCCAGCCCGAGGTAGCAGCGTTCGATCAGGTCGAGGGTGCCGGCCATGGCGCCGAGGTGGATGCCTTCGCGGGTGGTGCCGCCCTGGGTGTCACGGATGTCGGCGGACAACGCCTCGGTGAGGCAGTTCCAGGAGGCGAGCCGGTCGGTGCGGGCCTGTACCCAGGCGTGGACCACCCTGCTGAGGGTCGATCCGTGGCTGACCCGGTTGACGTAGTGGTCGACGGTGCGGGGCAGTGCCTGCGGCGGCCACGGGTAGCCGAGTCCGGCGAGTAGGTCGCGTAACTCTTCTGCGGACAGCAGGTAGAGCAGCATGAGTACGTCGGCCTGCTTGCCGAGTTGGTATCGGTTGGGTGAGTCGCCCTCGTCGGCGAGGATGCGGTCGAGGCGGCTGATGTTCCCGTACCGCTCGACGTAGCCGGGCAGGTCGAACTCGTTCAGGTCGGCGTATCCGTCGAACTGGCTGATGATCTGCTGGCCGTGCCACGGCACGTACATGCGGGTGGTGATGTTCCGCCAGCGGGCCAGTTCGTCCTCGCCGATGCCCAGCGCGTCGGTGAGGTCCGAACGGTGGTGGCAGGCGAGCAGGTCGACGGCGTCGAGAGCGCGGCGCAGCAGCCACACCGTCATCACGTTGGTGTAGGCGTTGTTGGCCAGGCCGGGCACGTTGCGGCCGGGGTAGCCGTCGTGGAACTCGTCCGGGCCCATCACCCCTGTGATCTCGTACCGGCCGGTCGTCCGGTTCTCCTGGGCGAGGTCGGCGAAGAAGCGGGCGACCTCCAGCATCATCTCCGCGCCGTAGGTGCGCAGGAAGTCCAGGTCCCCGGTGGCCTGGTAGTACTGCCACACGGAATAGCCGATCGCGAGCCCGACGTGCCGCTGGAGGGCGGTGTGGTCCGGCATCCACCGACCGGAACGCGGGTCGAACACCTCGCTCGGCGTCTCCTCCCGGCCGTCGCTGCCGGACTCCCACGGGAACATCGCCCCCCGGCATCCGACGGCCGCCGCGGCGCGCCGCGCGGCGTCGAGCCGCCGCCACCGGTAGAGCAGCAGCGCGCGGCTGGCCTCGGGCAGGTGCAGCACGAGGACGCGGTGCACGAACACCTCATCCCAGAAGACGTGCCCCCGGTAGCCCTCCCCATGCAGGCCACGCGCCCCGACTCCCACGTCGAGATCGACCACGTTCGGCGAGGTCGTGGCGAGCAGGTGGAAGGTGTGCACGTTCAGCTCCAGCACCGGCGCTGCGCCGTCGGTGTGCATCTCGATGTGACTGCGTTCCCACAGCCGCCGCCACGCGGCCACCTGGTCGGTGAGCAGGTCGGGGAACCCGCCGGCCTGCGCCACCGCCTGTCGGGCCGCCGCTACCGGTTCGGCGACAGCACGGTCGCGGGAGGTGTAGTAGGCGGCGACCTTCTGCACCCGCACCGGTTGGCCCACGTGGATGGGGATGTCGTACGTCTCCTCCGGCCGGGCGACGGCCATCGTGACACGGCGTCGGGCGGCGGCCAGCACGCCGGCCACGAACACCTGCGTCCGGGTCGCCACGCCGACCTCTACCCGCGACTGGCTGGTCCGGGTGCACAGCCACAGCCCGGACGGGCTGTCGCGGCCCTGCCCGTCGGAGTGCAGATGCGCCCCGGCGAGGGGCGCGTACTGGGCGACCTGCGTGTTGGTGGCCCGCCCATCGACCGCCGAGCGAACGCGCAGGGTCCCTGACCAGTTCTCGGCCACGAAGGTCGTCTCCAGCGCGGCCAGGTGCGGTGCGGCCATCGACACCAACATCCTCGACACGACGGTCGTCGCCCGACCTCGGCCATCGACGTGGCGGTAGCGGCGGTGCAACACGCCGGCGCGCAGGTCCAGACTCTGCCGGTAGTCGGTGATCCCGGGCCCGTCGGGAACCACCCACCGGTCCCCGGCGCCGCGCCACCGCAGCACCAGCCAGTTCGGCAGGTTGACCAGGCTCTCGTCCTCATGCGTGTGGCCGTGGATCCGGCTGACAAGCCGGTTGAACAGCCCGGCGGCGTAGGTGCCGGGATAGTGCGCCGGGCCCGCGCTGGTCTCCGGCGCGGCACCCCGGCTGGCCAGGTAGCCGTTGCCAACGGTGCAGAGGGTCTCCCGAACCCTTCAGCGTCCGGATCGACGCCGATGTAGTCCAGCAGCCACCCCGCATGCTCGGCACCCGGTGCGGCCTGCGGGGACTGCCACCACCGACAGCCCATGGCGTCCCGGTCGATGGTGATGCGGTCCAGCCCGACGACTACCACGTCGGCGCCGGACGCGCGTAAGTCGGCCTCACGTCCGCCGCGCCGGTCAACGCCGATGACCAGGCCGAACCCGCCCCGGCAGCCCGCCTGCACGCCGGCCACGGTGCCGTGCACCACCGCGGCGCGCCCGGGATGAGCACCCAGCAGGTCCGCCGCGCGCAGCAGCACCGCCGGATCCGACCGGACCGGCCCTTCCGCCTCTGCGCCGTCCTCATCGACGACCGTGCTGAACAGCGTGTCCAGCCCGACCTTCGCCAACCGCTCACGGCCGCACCGGCTGGAGGCCACCGCCGTGGACAGGCCCAACTCCCGAAGCCGTTCGATCAAGCCCGCCGCGTCGGTGAACGTGGTTTCGGCGTCAACGCGGTCGCGGCCCGCCAGGGACGGGGGGTCGTCTCGCAGCACGACGCCGAAGTCGAACACGACCGCGTCGAGCCGTTCGACGGGCAGGCGGACCTCCGCCGGTCGGGCTTGACCGGTGTTACGGCCGGCCATCAGGTGGCCATCGCCGGTAGAGCAGGCAGCAGAGTCATGCCCTCAAAATCCCATGAAACGAGTCATACCGAACATGGTGCAGCCTTCGGGCGGGATGCTCCGCCCGCAGAGCGCCTACCTAAGTTGATCCCGTAGGTCATTCATGTCAGAAACATCCTGCAGCTGTTCGTCATGGATCTTCTGAGCCAGCTGCGCCGCCGCGCCTCCGTTTGGAGGCCAGCTCCATTCATGTCGGCCATCATGATGGCGGACATGTGATGACCGCTGAAGATGTCCAACCACTTCAGGTCGAATTCTCGACCTGAAAACTGCTTCAATTCGGTCATCTCCTGCTCGTTGAACCTGCTGAGGGGTTCCTCGGGCAGTTGCTGGCTCATGTTGCCGCTCTGCGCGATGGACTGCAGCTCCGGCAGTTCGGTCTGTTGATTTTGCAGTGAGCGCTGTGCCAGTTCCTTCACTCCGGGTGTTGTTGACTTGTTAAGAGCCATCTGTGCCAATTTGATTCCCTCCTGGCGGTGGGGCACCATCATGGCGGCGAACATGGCAGAAATGTGGGAAGTCGTCCCTGAAGGCGCCGGTGTTCCAGGGCTGCTCGTCAGGGCGGCCACAGCTCTTCCTATCCGTATAGGTTCCCCCGACGAAGACGGCGAGTGCAAGCAGGACTATTCCTGCCGACACCGCAACCACGACCGTAGTCCGCCTTTGTGTCACTTCTTACCCCCGTCTTACCCCGACGGTTCGCACTCCGGCGGGCGTCTTGCGGTGATGAACGCGCTAAAGGCATTCCGTTCAGAAACGGACCCGCCCCGTTCTACCCCCGCGCGACTCGTCCTAACGCTCCTCCAGAGCGCTGGCCCCTCGTCGGACGGGGTCCCTGGCCGCGCTCATCCCAGCCGCATGGAGAGCCGGTGGTGAGCTGCGCCCATCCGCGGACTTCCGCTCCCCGCACCCTGCGGGGGAGGTGCCGGGGTCCGGCGGAGTGGACGCACAGCTAGCTCCCGGCAGTCGCCCGCCCCTCCGGCCCTGGGCGCGCCCGGGCCGACCATCCCGGCAGCATCGGTCTTGGCGATGCATCGCGAGTTTCACTCATCGCAAGCATATTGCTACCTAACGTCTTGTTTGGCATCGGTAGGTCCACTATCCTGCAACAGGTGCTAAACGGACGGTTAAGTAGGCTTACGCGTCACTCATCCATATTCGCCGTCCTCTTTACCATAATGTGTATATTGCTCTGCATCGATCACAGTCATACTGGGCACCATCGAAGCAGTGTGAGTCGAGCGCATCTTGCGGCCCAGTTCGCCGGGTACCAGCATTCGGAGCAGCACCATCATCTCTCGATCCAATGCGGCCGGGCCGCGCCCACGCAGCGCCGGAATGCACCGGGTTCGCACGTCAAACTCGCGGACGCACACGCCCTCCCACTGTCAAACAACCAGGCAATGCTCACTCGCGTCCCGGAATGCCGCACACCTCAGAGAGCTGAAGCTGGCCGGCAGCGTCTCTTGATGAAATGCGTGGCGCGGAACTGACGATCAAGGCATCTTCATGTCATTGATCAGTCATTCACGCGAAAGGTCACACACCATGCAAGCCGTTATCGCCGCACGTCCACTTCCCGGTCCGGCACAACTCCTCGGGCACCCGACCGGCGCCCATCACACACCTGCGGGTTTGATAGGAAACACGCCGATCTTGTGGATCGGCCAACCGTTCACCTCTGCCGCCCGCGGCTTCTGGGCAAAACTGGAGGCGTTCAATCCCGGAGGCATCAAGGACCGCAGCGCACTGCACCTCGTGGGGCAGGCGCGCAATCGAGGTGATCTTAGCCCCGGAGCCATGATTGTCGAATCGACCAGTGGAACCTTCGGCTTGGGACTCGCGCTGGCAGCCAGCGCGTACAAGCATCCGCTCACGCTGGTGACCGATCCCGGCCTTGAACCGATCATGCAACGGTTGCTGACCGCCTCGGGGGCCACGATAAGCGTCGTCGACCGCCCACACCTACAGGGCGGGTGGCAGCAGGCCAGACGGGAGCGCGTAGGCGAGATCCTGGCCGCAACCCCCGGTTCATGGTGCCCGGACCAGTACAACAACCCGGACACCTTGCCCGCCTACGAGGGGCTCGGTCTGGAGCTCATCGCACAGCTGGGGCGCATCGACGTCCTGGTGTGCAGCGTCGGTACGGGTGGTCACTCCGCCGGTACGTTCGCGCCCATACGCCGGTACTTTCCACACGCCCGGCTTGTCGGGGTCGACACCATCGGCTCAACGATCTTCGGCCAGCCAGCGCGTCACCGGCTGATGAGAGGACTGGGCAGCAGCATCTATCCCCGCAACGTCCAGTACGGCTGGTTCAGCGAGGTCCACTGGGTGGCACCTGCCGAGGCCGTGTGGGCATCCAGGAAGCTCGCCGTGCACGGCTACGTCAGCGGCGGGTGGAGCGTTGGCGCCGTCACCCTCGTCGCCGCCTGGCTGGCGCGTACGTTGCCTTCCGACACCCGCATCGTGGCCGTCTTCCCAGACGGACCACAACGTTACTGGGACACCGTTTTCAATGACGACTACTGCCGACAGCACGACCTGCTTGGCACCGTACCGGCGGCTGAACCGGACAGCATCTGCGCACCGACCAGCCACGAGGTCCACCGGTGGACGCGTTGCACCCAGATCGTCGACCCCGGGCAGGGTGATCGATAATGCCGCGTATTCTCGGGCAATTCGGCTCCTTCGACCGGCCCGTACGGCTGCTCGTGATCAACCAGTTCGGCATCAACCTCGGCTTCTACATGCTGATGCCGTACCTCGCGAACTACCTGTCGGCACAGCTGCTGCTCGCCGGTTGGATCGTGGGTCTCGTCTTGGGCGTACGCAACTTCAGCCAGCAGGGCATGTTCGCCGTCGGCGGGAGCCTCGCCGACCGGTTCGGGTACAAGCCATTGATTATTGCTGGCTGCGCCCTGCGTACTGTCGGCTTTGCCCTTCTCGGGCTGGTCGATTCCGTGGCCGTCCTCGTCGTCGCGGCGGCAGCCACTGGGCTGGCCGGGGCGCTGTTCAACCCGGCGGTGCGCGCCTACCTGGCTGAGGACGCCGGCGAGCGGCGGGTGGAGGCGTTCGCGATGTTCAACGTCTTCTACCAGGCCGGCATCCTGGTCGGGCCGTTGGTCGGGCTCGCGCTGACAGCGGCTGATTTTCGCCTGACATGCCTCGTTGCCGCCACCGTGTTCGCCGTCCTGACTGTCGCACAGGCTCGTGCCCTACCCGCCCGCGGAGGGCGAAGGGGCGAGCCAGACGGCGCTGGGTTGCTCACCGGGATGCTGTCTTCCTGGCGGCAGGTACTGCACAACCGGCCGTTCATGCTGTTCACCGCAGCGATGGCCGGCTCCTACGTACTGTCGTTTCAGGTCTATCTCACGCTGCCCCTGGCCATCGAAGCGAACGCTCCCAGTCCGGCAGTGGAGAAGCTCGCTGTCGCGGCCATGTTCGCGGCCTCGGGTCTGCTCTCCGTCCTCGCGCAGATCCGGGTCACCGCCTGGTGCAGGCGACGCTGGTCACCACACAGCTCACTCACCTGGGGAGTCGCCCTGCTGGGCGCGGCGTTCCTGCCCGTAGCTGCGGCGAGCACCGGGCCGCCCACGCTCATCGTCGCGTCGGCCGTTCTCGCCGGGGCGATCATCGCCGTGGCGACGATGGTGGCGTACCCGTTCGAGATGGACATGGTGGTCACGTTGGCCGGCGAGGGCAGGATCGCCACGCACTACGGGGTCTACAGCACCATCTCCGGTGTCGCTGTCGCCATCGGTAACCTGCTCGCTGGCGGCGCAGTCGACTGGGCGCAATCCGCCCAGATGCCCATCGTGCTCTGGCTAGCGCTCGCGGCGCTCGGCGCTGCCTGCGGCACGGCAATCCTATGGTTGGGCAGGCGCGGCTGGCTCGGACCTGCGGCCCCCACGAAACAAGCGGCGGCTGTCGCCGCCTGAGTTCGGGGTACCGGTTCGCGGCAGCCGTTCACTGCCGCGAACCGGTACTGGCTGTCAGGGCATCGTCTCCCTACCATTGCCTGTTGCGGCGCACAGCCATCCGTTTCCGCCAGGGAATCACGACGATCATGGCCGCGACTACGGCGGCAGCGCCGATGCCAAGGCCGGTCAGCAGCGACAACGACAGCTTCTTCTCCTCAAGGGTGACAAGGCGGCCGACGGAAGCGCCGGCAGGCAGGGCGAAACCCCAGTCGAGCAGCGCTATTGCCTCTCCCAAGCTGCCCAGCGGCGCGGTCTCCGCTCCAAGCAGGGTCACCGCGAGCCGTCGGCCGTCGCGTTCGGCCACGCCGACGTACGTTTGCCGTGCCAGTGAGGTGAAGCCCGTCTTTCCGCCGAGCATGCCGGGGTAGCGGTCGAGCAGGGTGTTGTCGTTGGTGATCTCCAACGCCGGCTTTCCTCGTTGCGCCGGTACCGTCGCCTCCCTGGTCTGCATGTACCGCCGGAAGTCTTCCCGGGCGAAGGTGGCGCGGGCGATGAGCGCGAGGTCGTACGCGCTCGTGTACTGGCCGGGGCCGTCCAGGCCCGAGGGTGTCACGGCATGGGTTTGGTTCGCGCGCAGGCGCCGGGCTTCGTCGTTCATGGCGTCGACTCCGCCCTGCCTTCGATCGCCGCCGCCCACGCGGGCCAGCACGTTGGCTGCGTCGTTGCCCGATCTGAGGAGAAGCCCCTGCCACAGGTTTTCGATGGAGTACCGGCCGCCCGCGACCACTCCCATCAGCGAACTCGCCGGATCCAGATCGCCCAGATCCTCGCGTTTCACCTCGACGACCTGGCGTGGATCGAGGCGCGGCATCAAGGCGGCGGCCAGGAGCAACTTCTGGACGCTAGCGGGTGTTCGACGCTCGTGAGGGGCGCATCCGCCGAGGACCTCACCACTGTTGAGATCGGCCACCACCCAGGCGGTAGCGGTCACCGCTGGCGGCGTCGGCGCATCTCGGGGAGCGGCCAATCCTGCTGTGGCCAGCGCGTCCCCTCCGACTTTGCGGTGGGCGGGGTCGACCGGTGGCGGAGGCGGCGTGGCGGGCGGGGGTACCGGCGGCTCTACGGTGGGGCAGGGCACCTCCTGCGCGGCTGCCGCCCGCGTTGGCACGACGGCCACGGCCGGCACCACCAACACCGCACTTAGGGTCATCGCTGCAAGACGAAGGGTAATCACACCATTGGACGGTAGCCCTTAGCGGGGTGGGCGCGGTCGCGTTGGGAGAAGGAAGCCGCGATAACGGTCAGACGGGCGGTATTGCAAGTCGATGGCGCCCCCCGTGGTCGTTCTGTCGTCGGACCCAGTGTCCGCGGCGCGGCAAAGCTTCACCTCGCAGGGCAACGAGTGGACGACGCGGGTGGGCGTCCGCCGTTCCGAAGGAGGCCAGGGCGGACGTGATCTCCTCGCTGGCGTTCCTGACCACAACGTCCTGGTCGGCGGAGAAGCTACGGTCGAGTCTTCCGATGGTACGGCTTTCCGGGTTGGTGTTCAGGTCGACGACCGGCGCGTAGTTGAGGTTGACGCCGATCTTGGTGAGGCTGTCAAGCAGTCCACGAGGCACAATCCGGGGTGGCGGCGGGAGTCCATCGCGCCGATCTCAGCCTCCGACTTGTGGCCGGGAAGCCGTTGCTCGGGTTGAGCCGGGAGGTGTGGCCGCCTTCCTGGTCGATCGAAACGATGAGCCGACCCGGCGAGGACTCTTTCAGGATCCTCACTAGGGCGGTGACCTGGTCTGGTAAGCGAATGTTCCGCGCAGACCTCGTCTCCAGGTCCTGATCGAACAGGGTCACACCGCCGAGACCATCCCTGACCGCCTTGGATGATCCAGTCGTTGCCGTCCACCCGCTCCCCGCGGAAGCCGACGACCAGCAAGCTGGCGACCTTGCGGCGTAATGTCGCCTCATCCCCTGCCGATCGTCCGGCGCTTGTCTGTGGGGCGTCGGACGGGGCTGCGAGGTGGCACCGCTTGGCTCCAGGCCGTCAGTGCCGCCACTGCGGCCGAGCCCGCTCCGGCGAGCAGGAGCCGGCGGGGCAGACGGACATTGTTCACCTCCGCACGTTAAGCCTGACCTGTGTCTGCACGCCGGCGCCCAGGCCGACTTCATCCATCGGTGGGAGCCATCGCACAGCCAGCACCGGCGAGGGACCGGCCGTCGACACCAGCTCCCCATAAGAGCGACCGGCAATAGGTGTCATCTGAGTCTGCGAGTGGTGGGTCGGGCGTCCCAGCGGTAGAGGGTTCGGGCTCGAGTGATGAGTTGACGG
>NZ_JBICUP010000053.1:0-39128 GCF_043198215.1 Micromonospora sp. NPDC048830 | reverse complement strand
GATACTCATCGCCAGTTTGCACAGGTCCAGCAAGGTGCATACCACAACAGCGCCTCCCAGAGTCCGAATCTGCGTGTTGTTGATCTGCGAGCCCTAACCGTGACGGCCGCTGTATCGGCCGCTGCACGCGGTGCAATCGCCGAAGCGGATGAGCGTCGCTGCGGCCTGGCCTGCCAGATATTTCATCCCATTCACCGCACAAACACGACTGGAGCAAGCCGACCAACGATCGGCGGCTCCCACACACCCGCCGACTCACCCCGACATCGAAATGATCAACCGGTGACCGCCGCCAACCGCGTCGGTGGATCAAGGCTGAGACTGCGACGCCGTCGATGATGTTCTCGACGTGCAGCATCAGCGACCTTCCGCCGCCAGCACGCCGAGCAGTTCGTAGATAACGTGTGCGGCAGCGATCCCGGTGATCTCGGCGTGGTCGTATGCCGGGGCCACCTCCACCACGTCGGCGCCGACGATGTTCAGGCCTTCGAGTCCGCGCAACACCTCCAGCAGCTGCATGCTCGACAACCCGCCAGCCTCGGGTGTTCCGGTGCCTGGCGCGAACGCGGGGTCGAGCACGTCGATGTCCAGCGTCACATACACCGGACGGTCGCCGAGGCGCGCCCGAACCCGGTTGATGATGTCGTCGAGCGGGTGTCGAGCAAAGTCACGGCAGTGCACTGCAGCGAAGCCCAGCTTCTCGCTCTCGTCGAGGTCGAGCCGTGAGTACAACGGTCCCCTGATGCCCACGTGCATTGAATGGTCGAAGTCAACCAGCCCTTCCTCAGAGGCGCGGCGGAATGGGGTCCCGTGGGTATATGGTGCCCCGAAGTAGGTGTCCCACGTGTCGAGGTGGGCGTCAAAGTGGAGCACGGCGACGGGACCGTGACGCTCGTGCTGGACCCGAAGCAGCGGCAACGCGATGGTGTGGTCACCACCCACGGTGATTAGGCTGCGTCCGGTGCCGGACAGATCACGAGCGGCATCCTCCAAGGTCGAGATCGCGTCCGCGAGGTCGAAGGGGTTTACTCCGATGTCGCCAGCGTCGGCCACCTGCGCGCGCCCGAAGGGCTCGATGCCCTGAGCAGGGTTGTACGGCCGCAGCAGCCGCGAGCTCTGCCGGACATGATTGGGGCCGAACCGCGCCCCGGGTCGGTAGCTCACACCGGTGTCGAACGGCACGCCCCAGATGATGATGTCCGCGTCCGATACGTCACCGAGGCGTGGCAGCCTGGCGAAGGTCGTATCACCGGCATAGCGGGGCACCCTCGATGCGTCCACGGGGCCTTTGAGGTCGTTCACGGCATCTCCTTGGCATCTGTTGACGCCGGTGACTCTAGACGAATGTGACGCAACTGCCTTAGAGACGATCTAGCCAATGAAACCAGCCTTGTTGGTCAGATTGCACTGCCTGCTGGGAACCGCTGATCAACGATGATGAAGCGACCTGAACCCTTGTGTTGGAGCGGAAAGAAGATGCCGAATCTCAAACCTGCGTTTGCTTGGTCACCGAAGGCATGGCCCTCGGAGCGGGCCTATGCCGATCCGGACGCAGAGGAAGTATGGTGCTACACAGACCGCTTCTCCTACTTTCCGGGCGAGACGGTCGTATTCCACCTTAGCGCAAGCGTGGACAGCTTCACGCTCGAGATCACGCGGGATGGCCTGCGGCCGACCGTGATGTGGGTGCGCCACGACGTCACGGCGGAGCGGCTCGAGGCGCCGGCCGACGCCTTTGCCCAGGGCTGCGGATGGCCGGTCGGGCAGACCCTCGAGATCCCACGGGACTGGGCGCCGGGCTTCTACATCGTCACTGTGCGCGCCCGGCTGACCAGTGGTGAGCTCTGGGAGCGCGAGCACTTCTTCGTTGTCAAGGCGGATCCGGCGCATCGACCGGCTGCCGCGATCGTGGTGACCACGAGCACCATGCTGGCCTACAACGACTGGGGCGGCGCAAACCACTACCGCGGCATGGGCGACGACCCGCGCGACGATGCCGGCAGTCCGCTGTCGTCCACACAGCGACCGATCGCCCGAGGGATGGTCCGGAAGCCGGCAGGCGCTCCCCGCGAGGCGAACCACCTGACGCTGCCGATGCGTGGAGCGCCGCGCTATCCCTCGTACGAGTGGGCCCGACTCAACGGCTACAGCCGCCACCACGCTGACTCGTTCTGGGCCACCTATGAACGGCTCTTCGTTCAATGGGCCGAGAAGAACGGGTATGAACTCGACTACCTGACCCAGCATGACCTACACATGGACGAGACCGTGCTCGATCCCTACTCCTGCGCCATCGTCGTCGGGCACGACGAGTACTGGTCGTGGCAGATGCGTGATGCTGTCGACCGCTTCGTCGACAACGGCGGCGGCTTCGCGCGGTTCGGCGGCAACTATCAGTGGCAGGTACGGCTGAGTGACGACCTGCAGACGCAGTTCTGCTACCGGCTGCCGTCCCTCGACCCGGATGCTGCGGCGTCGCCACGCACGGCGACCACCGTGTGGGAGGCCAAGTCCGTCGGGCGGCCCGGCGCGACCACGATCGGGCTCAACGGGCTCGGGGGCGTCTACACCCGTTACGGCACGGCTACGCCTCGATCCTCGGGTGGGTTCACCGTCTACCGTCCGGAACACTGGGCGTTCGAGGGCACCGATCTCTACTACGGCGATCAGCTCGGCGCGGCGCCGACCTTTCTCGCTGCGTTCGAGGTCGACTCCGTGGAGTACACCTTTCACCGAGGTCTGCCATACCCGACGTTCGAGGACGGCGCACCCCAGACTCTGGAGATCCTGGCGATGACGCCCGCTGTCCGCGGCGAGGAGGACAGGTTCGGTGGCCTGCTGCCCATTGGCGGGCCAGAGGAAGAGGTCTACGCGTACAACCGCGGCCTGGGCGACGACCTACCTGACTACGTTCATGAGGGGCAGATGCGCGGTGCCGGCATGATCGCCTCGTTCACCCGGGGACGCGGGGAGGTTTTTAACGGCGGTAGCACCGAATGGCCGTACGCACTTGAAGTCGGAGACCCATACGTCGAGCGCATCGTCCGTAACGTGCTCGACCGTTTCCTGGCGGCGGGCCGGGAAGGAGAAACCAGTGCCGATCAGTGATGTCGTCCGGCTCTCGGAAGGCAGTGGAGTCCCTACCGTGCCACCTCTCGAAGAGTACGAGCTGCTCTCCCAGCAGTGGGAGGAGGTCGAGTATCGCGCGTACGGAGGGCCGGCAAAGGAGTACTTTGGTGGCTACTGGACCGGGGAGCCGGGCTCCGTGCGCTTCGACGCATGGCCCTATGACGAGATCTGCGTCATCCTCACCGGCCATGTCGCGTTGGTCGATGCTGATGGCGCACGGGCCGACTTCCATGCCGGCGAGGCGTTCTTCGTCCCGCGAGGGTTCGCCGGGGACTGGGTGACCGTTAAGCATACGAGCAAGGTGTTTGTCGCGGTCACCCGCTGACTGCCAGGTTGGGGTCGCCTTTGTCGATGATCGTGAATGTGCCATGGTCAAGGGCGGCCCTTTACTGTTTGCGCCATGGTGCCGCTGCAGCTGTTCACCGATCGTCTGGGGCTACGCTCCCTGCACTCATCCGAAACCCGCGCCAAGGTGGTTCGCTGGGTACACGTGAGCGAGCTGGCCGACCCGACGCCGTACCTGCGCGGCGGAGAGCTGCTGCTGCTGGCCGGGACCAACCTGCGCCCCGAGGAAAGCAGGCGGTACGTCAAGCGCCTGGCTGAGACCGGCGTCGTCGCCATCGGTTTCGGAGTGGCGCCTGTGTTCGACGAGGTCCCCCCGACGTTGGTCACGGCGTGCACCGAGCATGACCTCACCCTGCTGGAGATCCCGCCGCACGTCCCGTTCGAGTCAGTCGTCGAGCTTCAACACGCCGAGCTCGTCCGGTCGGAGACCCTGGCCCTCAAGCGGCTGTCCGAGAGCCAAGGGGTGCTGGTCAAGGCGGCCTGCGGCCCGAGCCCGATCCGAACCTTGATCGAACGCCTGGCCGGCCTTCTGGACGGCTGGGTTCTCGTGGTGGACCGGAACCGGGACCGGAGCTGGGCTGCGGGTGCCGTTCAGATGCACTCCGACGTGATGGCGGCGCTGGACCGCGCGTGTGAGAGTGAGGCACCCATGAGCGCGACCCATGCGGCTGGCGGTAGGCACGTCGAGGTCCATCGGCTTGTCGGCCCGGCGAGGAGTGGATACGCGATGGCACTGTCGAGGCAGGGGCCGCCCTCGGTCGTCGACCGGGGGATCATTGGGGTCGCCGCCTCCGCGCTCTCGCTGCTCTTCCCCGATCCGGAACCCGCCGCCTCGCTCGGAGCGCTGGGCGCGGCAGCAGTGAGCGGCCTCCTGCGGCTCCGAAGTCTCGGCGCAAGTCTCGGGGCAACCATGGACCAGAGCGAGCAAGCTCAATGGCGGGTGATACACGGTGAGCTCGGGGTAGCAGATCCTGAAGCGCGCGACGAGAATCTCCGCCGGTTGTCGGGGCTGCTCGGCACGCCCCTGGTCGAGATAGACGGCGAGGCGTTCACCGCCATCGTCCCCGGTTCCGACGACGCGGGAGAGCTCAAACGTCTGGTGGACGAGTCGAGTTACCTGGCTGGGATCAGCCGGGCGTACCCAGCCACCGAGATCGACTGCGCTCTTCCCGAGGCGATCGAAGCCTTGGCTGCCTCACGCCTGCGGCGGGAGAGCGTCGTGGCTGGCGGCAAGCCACGCGGAATATTGTCGTTGATGAGCGGTCAGGATGCATCGGCGTACGCCAATCGGTTGCTGGCCCCGCTCGACGCCTGCCGGGCCAGGGACTCCGGGGAACTTCTCGTCACGCTGAGAAGCTGGCTGGCCAACCACGGCAGCTGGGACCGAACCGCCGTCGCCCTCGGCGTGCACCGGAACACCGTACGTCATCGGATCAACCAGATCGCGGGGCTGCTGGACCGAGATCTCGGTGACCCCGATGTCCGCATGGAGCTGTGGTTTGCACTCCAGTGCAGGAGCCGGATCATTTGACCCCGCTGGGACGCTCGGTACAACGGGGAGCGGCGTACCGGGTCGAAACATCCACTGTTGGTGTGCGCTGTCGCTCACTAGCGTGCCGTCAGACGGGCTCCCGTCATGGGCAAACGCAGGAGACAAGATGACCCCTTCGCAGACACCGGACAGCGGCCGCCTAGCCGCCAACGCCATGGGGACCAAGGACCTGGTGTTCACCGTGCTGGCGGCGCTGGCACCGTTGACTTTGATCGTGGCCGTGGCACCGCTGCACTTCCTGAAAGGTGGTGCCGCCGTCCCCGGCGGGTATCTCGTCGCGGGCGGAGTCATGGCGCTGTTCGCGGTGGGGTTCATGACTATGAGCCGGTACGTGCGCAACGCAGGTGCCTTCTACGCCACGATCACGCGTGGGCTCGGTCGGCCGATGGGGTCGGGTGCCGCGATGTTGGCTCTCGCCGCGTACAACGGCCTGCAGATCAGCACCTACGGCGCGCTCGGGGTCTACGCCGCGGGAAGCTTTGAGAAGTACTTCGGGCTGGCCGTTCCCTGGTGGGCCTTCGGACTGGTTGCGGTGGCTCTCGTGGCGTGGCTGGGCTTCCTCGGAATCCACACCAGTGCTCGAGTGCTCGGTGTACTGCTCGTTCTCGAGATCGCCGTGTTGGTGGTCCTGGCCATCGGCGTGCTGGCCAAGGGTGGAGCCGGTGACGTCTCGTTCACGTCGTTCGACCCGAAAACGGTGCTCTCACCTGGCAATGGAGCCATGTTCGCGCTGGTGTTCGGCGCCTTCATGGGCTTCGAGGCCACCGCGATCTTCAGCGAGGAGGCTCGCGGTGGCATCCGCACGGTCCGTCGCGCCACATACGTCGCCGTCGCCTTCATCGCATTGTTCTACGCGTTCATCACCTGGATCATCGTGATCGCCTTCGGCGCCGACAACATCTCGGCTGCCGCAAATGCGGACCCGGTCAACCTGGTTGTCGGAGTCTTCGACGAGTACACGCCGGGTTTCGTCAGCGGCGTGATGGAAGTTCTGCTGCTGACGAGCGCCTTCGCTGCGCTGCTCGCGCTCCACAACGCCGCGAACCGGTACTTCTTCGCCATGGGCCGCGAACATCTGCTGCCCAGAGCCCTCGCCCGGACCCACGCGCGAACCCACTCCCCTTACGTCGCCGGAGCCGTGCAGACTTGTCTGGCTGCTGCCGTTGTCGTCGTGTGGGCCGTGTTCGGGCTCGACCCGTACCTTGGGCTCCTCCTCTGGGGCAGCTCGATCGGCTTTCTCGGGATCATCACCCTGTGGGCGCTGTGCTGTCTGGCAGTCATCGCCTTCCTTCGCCGCAACGCTCCTGAGACCGGGGTGTGGCGCAGCCTGATCGCACCAGGCCTGAGCTTTGTCGCGCTCGGCGTGGTCCTCTACCTGGTGATCAGCAACATCTCACTGCTGACCGGCGCCGGCACGACTACCAACAGCGTGCTGATCAGCCTTGGCGTCCTGGCCTTCGTCGGAGGTGTCGTGTCCGCCATGTCGTTGAAGTCCCGCGCTCCCCATGGGTACGCCAGGCTCGCGGAGATGACCCTGGACATTGACGAGGCGACCGCAGCGGCGGGCCAGCCGTGAGCTGGCAGCGTGGCTACCGACCCCTCGACCTTACGCCGTCGTGGAACGCACCGCTCGCCCTGTTGGACAACATCGATGAGACATTCACCGGAGAGCGCCAGCTTCACGGGCTGCCGTTCCGTTTCGGTGCGGACGTGCACGAGCCGTCCATGCTCCGGGTGTCCGGCGCAGACGCACACGTCTCGCTCCCGGTGGACGATCAGTGCAACTGGATCATCTTCGCCCATGCGGTCGAGGAACCTGACCTGTTCGGCGGCGACCAGGTCGGCCGGGTGATCGCTGGATACACACTTCGCTACGCCGACGGTGAGTCGGTCACCATCCCGGTGCGCCAGCGGTTCGAGATCGGGCCGACCCCCAGGCTGTGGGCCGGCCGCCCGATCCCATTGGACTGGGGACAGACCCCCTTCCTTGCGCTACCCGATGCCCAGCACCGCTTGATGCATCGCTCGTGTGGGCGCTTCGACGCGGCCGGCGCGCGTTTCGTCGACATCGACGATCCACAGGCCCGTTCGCCATATGTGCTTCCCTACCGGTTCTACCTATGGCCTTGCCGCAACCCACGCCCGAACCAGCCGGTGGTCGCCGTCGACATCACGTCGACCGGGCCGTCCGTGCTCGTCGGTGCCGTGACTTTGAGCCAGCTCGAGGAGGACCCATTCGGGCGTACCGTTTCCCAGGAGCTGACCTTCACCTTGGCGGAAGGTTCGGTGAACGAGGATGTGGCTGTCGTGGTGGACCGCGGCACGGCGACGTACGCCTACCGTACGGTCGATGACACGAGCGCCTCCGAGCCGCCGGGCTGGGGTGGCGGCGCGAACACTCGGCGGGGCTATGTACGCGTCGCGGCTGTCCCCTCTGCGGAAGTCGCGCTGGAGGTGGCTGGCGCTGAGAAGGCCCGGTTCACCTGGGGCGACATCCTCCAGCGGCGCAAGCTGGCCACCAGCGACGGGACCGTCTGGGAGCTTCACGACAACGGTCGAGCCTGGATCCGCGGGACCGTGGTCGACGACCTCACCGGTACCCCGATCGCGTGCCGAGTTCATTTCCACACACCGGACGGGATCCCGCTCGCGCCGTACGGCCACCACGCACACATCAACAGCGACGGAAATACGTGGAACCTTGACATCGGCGGCGACGTTCGACTCGGCCAACGCAGCTACGCCTACGTGGACGGGACGTTCGAGGGCTGGCTCTCGCACGGGACGGTAATTGTTGAAGTGGCTCGTGGCTTCGACTACACGCCGCTGCGGCAGGAGGTCACGATCCAGCCGGGGCAGCGGAATCTCGAGCTGCGGCTTTCGCCGTTCTTCGACCCGGAAGCCGACGGATACGTCGCTGGCGACACCCACGTGCACTTCGTCTCCACTCTCGGCGCGGAGCTGGAGGCGCGTGGCGAAGGCGTGCGAGTTGCCAACCTGCTCATGAGCCAGTGGGGACACCTGTTCACCAACACGGAGGACTTCACCGGTCATCCGCATGAGTCGGTAGATGGACAGACCTTCGTGTACGCCGGCCAGGAGAATCGGACGGCGATGCTCGGGCACATCAACCTCCTCGGACTTCGCGAGCCGATCCGTCCATGGTGTACGGGAGGCGCGGAAGAGTCGGACCTGGGCGGCGGGCTCGAGACGACGCTGGCTCACTGGGCAGACGAGTGCCACGCCCAGGGAGGCACGGTGGTGCTCGCCCACTTCCCCGTGCCGAACGGCGAGGCAGCTGCGCTCATCGCCACCGGCCGGTTGGACGGGGTCGAGATGATCGCGTACGACGAGTACAACATCACGGAGTACTACCGCTACCTCAACGCTGGTTATCGTCTCACGCTGGTGGGTGGTACCGACAAGATGAGCAGCGAGGTGCCCATCGGGCTGATCCGTACCTACGCCAGAGTGGCGGATCCGAAGAGCATGGACTACTGGGACTGGTGCGCCGGCATCCGGTCGGGAGACACCGTCGTCACCAGCGGGCCACATTTGCGTCTATCGATAGATGGTGCGACGCCGGGCAGCGTCCTCGGGGGATACGCGGGGCGGATCGCGCGGGGAACCGCCCACTTCACGTCGATCTTCCCCGTGGACCGTCTAGAGATCGTGGTCAACGGGAAGGTCGCCGAGTCCCGGCACTGGGACTCACCCGTGAACTGCGGATCGCTCACCTTCGAACTGGCAGTCAACGAAGGGTCGTGGGTGGCCGCCCGCTGCTACGGCCCGGGTGAAAACGTGGCAAGGCACATGGATGTGTGGGAGCGACCGATCATGGCCCACACCTCGCCCGTCTACCTCGCCGTCGGTGCGGAGTACCAGCGCAGCGACCAGGCAGTCATGACCGAGATGCTGCAGCTCATCGACGGTGTGGAGCAGCACATCCTGGAACGCGCCCGGATCGAATGGCCAGGCCCGGTCGACCACCGGCACGGCGAGGCAGACCATACGGACTTCCTACTCGCGCCGCTACGTCAGGGCCGGGCGATGATCGAGCAACGCCTCCGGAGCGGCGCGAGCTGAACCTGCCTTCGACAGCTGCGGGCTGTCGCCTGGTAAAGAACCCAGAACCCGAGGAGTCCTATGTACAGCGTGACCAACCCCGCGACCGGGGAGGTCGTTGAGCGGTTCGAGACTGCAACCGACCTCCAGATCCGGGCCGCCGTCGGCCAGGCCCACGACGCGTTCGCGATCTGGCGTGTTACCCCTGTGGCGGAACGCGCGAAGGTCCTCGCGGTCGCAGCGGGCCTCGTGGTCGAGCGGATCGACGAGCTCGCCGAGATCATCACGCTCGAGATGGGGAAGCTGCTGCCTGAGAGCAAGGGCGAGCTGCATCTGGTTGCCGACATCTTCAGGTACTACGCGGAGCACGGGCTCGCGCTGCTGGAGGACGAGCAGCTCACGATCCGGGGAGCGCAAGCCAGGATCCAGAAGGACCCCGTCGGCGTGCTGCTCGGGATCATGCCCTGGAACTACCCGTACTACCAGGTCGCGCGTTTCGCCGCCCCCAACCTTCTCCTGGGCAACACGATCATGCTCAAGCACGCGCCTGCCTGCCCACGGTCCTCAGCTGCCATCGCGCGGCTCATCCACGATGCCGGCGTGCCGGCCGCAGCCTACGTCAACATCTACGCTAGCAACGATCAGGTCGCCGACATCATTGCCGACCCTCGGGTCCAGGGCGTCTCCCTGACGGGCAGTGAGCGGGCTGGCAGAGTCGTGGCGGCGCAGGCCGGGCGGCACTTGAAGAAGGTCGTACTTGAGCTCGGTGGCTCGGACCCGATGATCATCCTGGACTCCGACGACCTCGACGCCACCGTCGAACTCGCGGCCGCGTCGCGCCTCGAAAACACCGGCCAGGCTTGCAATGCGCCCAAGCGGATGATCGTGATGGCGGACCTGTACGACGAGTTTGTCGAGAAGCTCGGGCTACGCTTCGCCTCGTACACCGTCGGCGACCCGCAGGACCCGGCGACCACGCTGGCCCCGCTCTCCTCGATGTCGGCGGCCGAGCGGGTCCTTTCTCAGGTCAGTAGGGCAGTCAGCCAAGGGGCTACGCTCCGGGTCGGTGGTTATCGGGCCGCCGAGCAAGGCGCGTACATACAGCCCACGGTGCTCACCGACGTGACGCCGGAAATGGATATCTACCGCGAGGAGGTCTTCGGTCCCGTCGCGATGGTGTTCCGGGTCGACAACGAGGAGCAGGCCGTGGCGCTGGCCAACGACACTCCCTTCGGCCTGGGTGCCAGTGTGTTCAGCAGCGATGTCGAACGCGCATGTCGCATCGGGTCGCAAATCGAGGCCGGCATGGTGTACGTCAATGCCCCCGCCGGCTCCCAGGCGGACCTGCCGTTCGGTGGCATCAAGCGGTCGGGCGTCGGCCGCGAGCTGGGAAGCCTGGGCATCGAGGAGTTCATGAACAAGAAGATTGTCCGCTACTGACGCTCCGTTCGGCTGATGGCTGACCCACGCGCCGGGTCAGCCTGCATCACGACAGGCGCGACGACCGACAAATCCGTGCTTCAAGTCGGTCCTCGGACCGACTTGGACCGACTTGGCCGAGCAGAGCCTGGAGGAGAGTCGACCGGAAGGGGCGATGAGGCCGATCTCAGCTTGCTCGAGCGCCTGCGGGAGCGTTTGGTGGGCCGCTTGATTACGCCGAGTGGCCGCGACTACTACGAGGCTCGCAGGGTGTGGAACGGAATGGTCGACAAGAGGCCCATGGCCGTCGTGCCCTGTTCGGTCGAGGGCGACGTTGCGGCGACTGTGAACTTCGCCCGTGAGGAACGCCATCTACTGGCGGTCCGGGCGGCGCGCACAGCGTTTCCGGGCACGGCACCTGTGACGGTGGGATCGTCCTCGACCTGCGCGGGCTCAACTCCGTCGAGGCCGACCCTGAGCGCGGTCGCATCCGCGCCGGCGGCGTCTGCCTTATCGGCGAGGTGGACGAGGTCAACCACCGCCACTCAGGCGCCCATGCGTCCTGCCAGGTAGATGACCAGCCGCCGGTAGCGGCCCGGACGGAGGCGGACAGCGAGTGACGACGATCAGCGACGCGCCCTCGACCACCACAAGCCTTCGCCTCGGCTACGCCAACTCACCGTTCGGACAGCTGCACTACGCGGAAGCCGGGAGCGGTCCCGAGATCATCATGCTCCACTAGACGCCGCTGTCGTACGACGAGTTCCGGGAGGTGGTGCCACTCCTCGCCGACGCCCGAGTACCGGGCCGTGGCGATGGACATGCTCGGCTTCGGCCAGAACGCGCACCTACCAGCTCCGCAGACGATCGAGCAGTTCGCGCAAGGAGCGCTGGCGCTCCTCGATGCCCTCCAGGTCGACCGAGCGGCCGTCCTGGGCACCACACCGGTGGTGCCGTGGCGATCGAGATGGCCGCTGCGGCGCCGGAGCGGGTCGAGGCACTCGTGCTGTCGTCCGCGCCCTACTGCGACGAGCGCTTCCGCGAGTCCCATGTCTCGTTGCACGTCGACGTCGCGGAACAGACGCTGGACGGGAGTCACCCTGACCACCCTGTGGGGCATCCGGCAGCCGTGCTACCCGGAGGTCCGACCCGACTGTCGTACTTGCCCCGGCCGTGGGCGCTGCTGGTTATTCCCCGCTGCTGGTGCGTACGGCTGTTGTTCTCTCGGGCGTTGCGGCTCAGGCCTGGGGCCAGGCGACGCTGAGGTACTTGGTTTCGGTGAAGGCCTCGATTCCGGCACGCGCGCCCTCACGTCCGATGCCGCTCTGCTTGACGCCGCCGAATGGGGCGGACGGGTCGGAGACGATGCCGCGGTTGATGCCGACCATGCCGGCCTGGAGGGCCTCGCCGAGGGCCAGTGCTCGCTGCAGATCGCGGGAGTACACGTATGCGGCGAGGCCGGCTTCGGTGTCGTTGGCCAGATCTAGGAGTTCCTTGTCGGAGCGCCAGGTGACCACGGGTGCGACCGGTCCGAAGATCTCCTGTCGCACCACGGCAGCGTCCGCCGGGACGTCGGTGAGCACGGTCGGGGGGTAGTAGTAGCCGCCAAGGTCGGGCGGAATGCTGGGCTGACCGGCGATACGGGCGCCCCGGCTGAGCGCGTCCCGAACAAGGGCGTCGACGTTGCGGACCGCGGTGGCGCTGATCAGGGGCCCGATCTCGGTGGATGGATCGCTGGACGGGCCGACGCGCAGCGCCTTCACGCGGGCGGCGAGGCGGGCGGTGAACTGCTCCGCTACGTCCGCGTGGACGAGGAACCGGTTGGCTGCGGTGCATGCCTGCCCGCCGCCGCGGAACTTCGCGATCATCGCCCCTTCGAGGGCGGCGTCCAGGTCGGCGTCGTCGGTGACGACGAACGGGGCGTTGCCGCCGAGCTCCAGCGAGCTGTTCACGATGCGCTGGGCGGCCTGCTGCTGTAGCAGTCGGCCGACGCGGGTGGAGCCGGTGAAGGAGATCTTGCGAACCCGGGGATCGGCAAGCCAAGTCGTGACGATGCCGGCGGCGTCGGTGGTGGGGACGACGTTCACCACGCCGGCAGGCAGACCGGCCTCGGTGAGCAGGCGTGTGACGGCCAGCGCGGTCAGGGGCGTCTCCGCGGCCGGCTTGAGCACGACGGTGCATCCTGCGGCCAGGGCGGGCCCGATCTTGCGGGTGGCCATGGCGGCGGGGAAGTTCCACGGCGTGACGAGAGCGGCGACGCCGACCGGGACGTGGGTGATGATGGTTCGGGTGCCGCCTGCCGGGGCGGTTCCGTAGTCGCCGTGGGGGCGGACGGCCTCCTCGGCGTACCAGCGGAAGAACTCGGCAGCATAGCCGGCCTCGGCGCGCGCGTCGGACAGCGACTTGCCGTTCTCGGCGGCGATGAGTGCGGCCAGGGTCTCCGCGTCGCGGCGCATCCCCTCAAACGCGCGGTACAGGATTTCGGAGCGTTGGCGCGGGGGGGTGGCTGCCCATGCCGGCTGCGCACTGGCGGCGGCATCAACGGCCGCAGTGGCGGCGGCGGTGGTGCCGTCGGCGACGGAGGCGAGGGGTTTCCCAGTGGCCGGGTTGAGAACGGAGAAGGTGGCGGCGGCGCCGGTCCAGGAACCGTCGATGAACAGGCCGAGTTCGGGGGTGAGGGCGCGGATGACGGTGGTGGTCACGGGTACAGACCTCGGATCTTGTGGGCCTCGGCGACGCACTGGACGGCGAGGCAGGTGGCGGCGGTACGCAGGGTCAGGTGGTTCGCGGTCGCGTGGCCAAGGACGCGTCGCCACGCGGTGCGCATCCGGTCCGCGAGGCGGTTCTCGACGTCGTCCGCGCTCCACCAGTACGCCTGGTTGGCCTGAACCCATTCGAAGTAGGACACGATGACGCCGCCGGCGTTGGCGAGGATGTCGGGCACGACGAGGACGCCGTTGTCGGCCAGGATGCGGTCGGCGGGCGGGGTGGTGGGACCGTTGGCGCCTTCGACGATGACTCGGGCCCGGATTCGCGGTGCGTTATCGGCGCGGATGACGCTTTCCACGGCGGCGGGCACGAGCAGGTCAACGTCGAGCTCGAGCAGGTCATCGCCGCCGAGGGGCTCGCCGCCGGGGAAGCCGGGGACCTGCCCGGTGACGTCGACGTGCTTGCGCAGCGCCTTCAGGTCCAGGCCATCGCTGGCGTAGACGGCACCGTACTGGTCGCTGACGGCGATCACGCGCACGCCGGCGTCGTCCAGGAAGGTGGCCGCGTCGCGGCCGACCTTGCCGTAGCCCTGCACGGCGGCGCGGGCTCGAGTGGCCGGGATACCAGAGTGTGCGAGCGCTTGGAGGGCGACGTGGACGACGCCGCGGGAGGTGGCGGACGGGCGGCCCAGCGACCCGCCGATGCTGATCGGCTTGCCGGTGACGATACCGGTGACGGTGTGCCCGTGGGCGACGCTGAATGTGTCCATCATCCAGGCCATGGTCTGCTCGTCGGTGCCGATGTCGGGGGCGGGGATGTCCCGCTCCGGCCCGATGATGGGGCTGATCTCGCTCGTGTAACGCCGGGTGACGCGCTCGAGTTCGGCGGTGGAATACTGGCGCGGGTCGATCTGGACGCCGCCCTTGGCGCCGCCGTACGGCACGTCGAGTAGGGCACACTTCCAGGTCATCCACATTGCCAGCGCGCGTACCTCGTCGAGGTCGACTGCCGGGGAGAAGCGCAGTCCGCCTTTGGCCGGGCCGCGGGAGAAGTTGTGTTGAACGCGGTGGCCGGTGAGCAGTTCCACGGTGCCGTTGTCGCGGCGCAGGGGAATGCTGACGGTCACCTCCCTGCGCGCGTTTGCCAGCATCTGGTACATCCCTTGGTCGTAGCCGAGGATGGCGCAGGCCTCGGCCAGCTGTTCCCGGGCGCCGTGCAGCGGGTTTGCGGTGGTCGGTGCGGGGAGCGCGGTGGTCATGCGTGGCCTCCGTTTGCGGCGTCGAACGCGGCCTCGATGATGTCGAGGGCCTCGTGGAGAAGGTCGTCGCTGATGGCCAGGGGCGGCAGGAAGCGGAGCACGTTGCCGTGGGTGCCGCAGGTCAGGACGATGACGCCGTGCGCGTGGGCGAACGCGGCGATAGCCCTGGTGGTGTCCGGGTCCGGGTCGGTGCCGCCGGGGTGGACGATCTCGACGGCGATCATGGCGCCGCGGCCGCGCACGTCGCCGAGCCGGGGCTGGCGCGTCTGCAGGTCGCGCAGCCGGCCGATCATGAGCATCTCGATCTGCCGGGCGCGTCCGATCAGCCCGTCGGCGTCGATGGTGTCCATGACGGCCAGGGCAGCGGCGCACGCGAGGGGGTTGCCGCCGTAGGTGCCGCCGAGGCCCCCGACGTGCGGGGCGTCCATGATGTCGGCACGGCCGGTGACGGCAGACAGGGGTAGACCGCCGGCGATGCCCTTGGCGCTGACGAGCAGGTCGGGGACGACGTTCTCGTGCTCGCAGGCGAACATGGCGCCGGTGCGGGCGAACCCGGTTTGGACCTCGTCGGCGATGAAGATGACGTCGTGGTCGCGACACCATGCGGCGAGCGCGGCCAGGAAACCGGGGGCCGGGACGATGAAGCCACCCTCGCCCTGGATGGGCTCGATGATGACGGCGGCAAGGTTGTCGGCGCCGACCTGCTTTTCGATGAGGCAGGTGGCGCGGTGGGCGGCGGCAGGGCCGTCGATGTCGCCGTCGCGATAGGGGTACGACAGCGGGGCGCGGTACACCTCCGGAGCGAAAGGCCCGAATCCGTGCTTGTACGGCATTGACTTCGCGGTGAGGGCCATGGTGAGGTTCGTACGCCCGTGGTAGGCGTGGTCGAACGCGACGACGGCCTGGCGACCGGTGTGCAGGCGAGCGATCTTGATCGCGTTCTCGACGGCCTCCGCGCCGGAGTTGAACAGTGCGGTCCGCTTTTCGTGCGTGCCGGGGGCGAGGGCATTGAGGCGGGCCGCCACCTGCACGTACGCCTCGTACGGGGTGACCATGAAACACGTGTGGGTGAAGCGCCCGACCTGGTCGCGGACGGCATCGACGACGCGGGGGGCGCTGGAGCCCACGGTGGTGACGGCGATGCCGGAGCCGAGGTCGATCAGGATGTTGCCGTCGACGTCCTCGACGACACCGCCGGCGGCACGGGTGGCGAAGACTGGCATGGTCGTGCCGACCCCACGAGCGACAGCGGTCTGCTTGGCGGCCATGAGCTCTTGGGAGCGGGGGCCGGGGATGGTGGTGGCGAGGTGGCGCCGCTGGGGCAGGTCCGTGTTTACGGCCGCGATGCTGTCGGTGGTCATGGCCCCATGGTCAGTCCCGGCACTGTTGCTGTCTAATGCCGGCTTCTTTGCTTTCTCATGCTTGTGAAGCATGATTCGCGTATGGAGTTGAGGACGCTGCGGTACTTCGTGGCGGTGGCGGAGAGCGGGTCGCTCAGCGCGGCGGCGGACGTGGTGCTGGTGACCCAGCCGGCGCTGTCGCGGCAGCTGCGGCAGTTCGAGCGGGAGCTGGGGGTGCGCCTCTTTCACCGTCCGGGTCGCGCTCTTGAGCTCACCGCGGCTGGGCGGGAGTTCCTGCCGCTGGCCCGGGAGGTGCTCGGGCGGGCGGACTCCGCTCGCCGAGCGGCGACCGATTTGGCCGCGGGCGGCCTGGGGCGGTTGGGTATTGCGGCTCCGGCGACGACCCTCACCGATGTCATTGCCCCGTTCCTGGCCACGTTCGGCCCCGGCGACCCCATTCCCACGGTCCTTGAGGCGGACGGCCCTACCGCAGTGGCGGCTTTGAGCCGGGGCATAGACCTGGCGATTGTCACGCAGCCGCCGCAGCGCCCGCTGATGAGCCGGCCAGTGGCTGTGTTGCCGCTGTTCGCGTACGTGCCTGCGGAACACCGGTGGGCGGGACGGGCGCGGGTGGAACTGGGGGAGCTCGCGGTTGAGCCGCTGGTCGTGCTGGACCGGTCGTTTCGGGCCAGGCAGATCCTGGACGAGGCGTTCACGGCGGAACAGCTCGAGGGTGGCCCGCTCCTGGAGTGCAGTAATCCGCAGGTGGCGCAGGCGCTGGCAGCGGCGGGGCGTGGAGCGGCGGTGGTCTCGGACGACCCGCGTTTCGACCTGGTGCCCCTGCGGTTGGACGGCGCGCATGGGCCGTTGCAGATCCGGCTGTTCGCAGCCTGGCAGCCGGGTCACCACGCGGCTGGAACGCTGGTGGACATCTCCCGGCGTCTCAGCGAGTTCGTCTCCAGCCGCTACGGATGAACCCGGGGCGGTTCACGTGTGCGGGGAGAAATTGTCGACGGTCAGGTAGCGGCGGTCGGTGGGCCATCGGCGGCGCAGGGTCTTGAGGTAGTCGAGGAGCTCCTGCCTCTTTGCGGTCACGGATGCGCCCGCTGGCCAGGTCGGGGGCGGCGATCATGAGCCGCACCCATGGTCGCGGGTGTACGTGGCCGGCAACACCTTTGCGTTTAGCGCCGGTGGATCGTCGCCTGGGTCACCCCAGCCTTGAGCTGGGCAGTCCGCGTCGGGTGGCGAGCTCGTTGTCAACCACTCCTGGCGCCTCGATCATCGGCCGGGCCGTCGTGCGACGGCCGATACGCGCTTCTCACCACGCCCCATCCGACAGCGCCATGTGCCACTATTGACACATGCCTGTCGCTGCTGACACACTCCGTCCCACCCACCAGAGGCGAAGGAGTTTCCTCAGCGATGAACCACTCCAGGGCGCACAGCCTCGATAACACCGAGCTCGCGAAGTTCTACGAGGCCGCAGGGTTCCGGGGCCGAGTGGGATGGGGCGAGCGTCCCGCCATCCTCGTGATCGACATGGCCGGGGCGTGGACCAGCCCGGACGAACAGATCGGTACCGACCTCTCGGATGTAGAGGCCAACATCGTGAAGCTCTTGGCGGAGGGGCGCCGGGCCGGCCTGCCGATCATCTTCACGACGATGGCGTGGGACCCGAGCCACAGCGAGATCGGTGAGGTAGTCAAGCGCAAGACCCCGCACAGCCTGAAGATGCTCCACGGGACCGACCGGGTGGCCCTACGGCCGCAAATGGAGCGCTGCCCCCACGAGCCGCTGGTCGTCAAGCCGCGCGCTTCGGCCTTCTACGGCACCAATGTCGACGGCATGCTGATCTCGGCCAAGGCCGACACGGTCATCATCGTGGGTTGCAGCACGAGCGGTTGCATCCGCGGAACCGCGGAGAGCGCGTTCAACCGCGGCTTCCATGTAATCGTGCCGAAGGAGGCCGTCGGCGACCGGTCGCGCTCGGCGCACGAGGCGAACCTGTTTGACATCGATGCCCGGTACGGTGATGTCGAGCCGGTCGAGGCGGTGCTGGAGCGCCTTCGTGGGCTGCCCTCGGCGGAGCGCGCGTAATGAACCCCACCGAAGGAACACCGCTGCTGCGCGCCTGCGGGCTCAAGAAGTCCTTCGGCCAGGTCGAGGCGCTGCGTGAAGGAAACCTCATCGTCAATCGCGGCGAGGTCGTGGCGATCGTCGGTGACAACGGCGCCGGGAAGAGCACGTTCATCTCCTGCATCGCGGGCGCGCTCAGACCCGATGCGGGTGAGGTGTTCCTCAACGGGAACCCGCTCGAGCTGGGTTCCATCCACGCCGCCATGCGGGCGGGCATCGCGACCGTCTACCAGGATCTGGCGATGGCGCCCGAGCTCTCAGTCGCGGAGAACATCTTCCTGTCCACCGAACTCCGGCGCAGGGGCATCGCGGGCCGGCTCGGTCTGGTTGACCAGAAGGCGATGCGTGCTCGGGCGGCGGCCCTCATGGACGAGCTCGGCATCACGACCCTCGCAGACGTCAGTGCCGTTGCGGGATCGCTGTCTGGCGGGCAGCGCCAGGTCGTGGCGGTGGCACGGGCGGTATCACGGGCCGGCCAACTCATCATTCTCGACGAGCCGACGGCGGCGCTCGGCGCGAGGCAGTCGCAGATCGTCCTCGACACGATCCACACGATGCGCGAGCGGGGGCTTGGCGTCGTGCTCATCTCGCACGACCTGCCTCGTGTGCTCGAGGTAGCGGACCGGATTGTGGTGATGCGGTTCGGTCGGGTCGTGGCGGAGGTCGCTCCCCGGGGACAGACCGTGCGGCACATCGTCTCGCTCATGCTCGGCGAAGAGTCCGCTGCGAAGGAGAGTGCCGCATCATGACGGTAGGGCAGATCCAGACGAGTTCGACGCCCGAGCAGGGACCACCCCGACCGCCCTCGGCGCCGCCGAGGCCGGGGCCGCGGGAAGTGCTTCATCGGCTACGCATCCTGCAGTCCACAGCGTCCTATGTCGCCTGCGCCGTTGTCGCGCTCACACTGATCTTCGCCGTGCTCACCTCCGGGAACTTCCTGAACACCTCGAACCTGCAGTCGATCGGTAGAAACAGCGCCGGTCTCATGCTCCTCGCGGTCGGACTCGCGTTCGTCCTCGGTGCCGGCCACATCGACCTCAGCGTCGGTTCCACCCTGGTGCTGTCGTCCGTGGTCTCGGCCAAGGTCATCGTCGCGCTCGCGGCGTCGGCCGGGGCCGGCTGGGCGATCGTCATCGGTGCGATCTGCGGCGTCCTGGCGGGCGCCGCCATGGGTCTGCTCAACGGCGTTCTCGTCACCAGGCTCCGGATCAACTCCTTCGTCGTCACGCTCGGCACCATGGGCGTCGGCATCGGCCTGGCGCAGGTCATCACGAACGGCTCGAATGTCATCGGTCTGCCGACGGTGATCCAGCGCGGCTTCGGGATCGCGAACTGGTTCTCGATCCCGAAGCCGCTCCTTCTCTCGCTCGCGCTGTGCGTCGTCGCTGCGGGTGTGCTCACCCAGACCGTGTTCGGGCGCCACGCCCTGGCGAGCGGCTCGTCCGAGGCCGGGGCCCGGCGCGCGGGCGTGAAGGTGGATCACACCACCATCGGCGTGTTTCTTCTGGCAGGCGCGATGGCGGGGGTTGCCGGCTTCCTGGACATCACCCGGTTCGGCACCACGGCGATCTCCGGTCACGAGACGACAATGCTCCAGGCACTCTCGGCAGTGATCATAGGTGGGACGAGCCTCTTCGGCGGTCGGGCGTCCGTGCTCGGCGCGATGATCGCGACCTTCATCTCGACGGTCCTTCTGGCCGGCTTCGTCATGGTCGGCGTCTCGTCCTTCTACCAGCGCATCGCCATCGGCGTTGTCCTGATCATCGCCGTGTGGGTGGACCGGCTCCGCCAGGCGCGCGCGGCCACCACGTAGTTCCCCTCGGCGAAACATACAACGACGTAGTTTGGAGGCTTAACGATGCAACGACGCCGCTTGATCGCACTCCCCACCGCCGCGCTCGTCGCCGTACTGGGCATCACCGGCTGCTCCGGCGACACAGGCGGATCGGGTGCCGGACGGCTCGACATCTCTCTGCTCACCACCTACAACGGCCTGCCGTTCTACACGGCGATGCAGTGCGGGGCACAAGATGCCGCGAAGGAACTCGGCGGTGACATCAAGATCACCGCGGAGGGACCGTCGCGCGGCATGAACGCGGCGGACCAGATTCCCGTGCTCGAGGGTGTCGTCAACCGGCGTCCGGACGGCATGATCTTCGTACCGGCCGACCCGGTTGCCATGCTGGCACCGGCACAGACCGCGATTAGCGCCGGTATCCCGATGGTCACCGCGGACGCCTCCCTGCAGGACGAGATCGCGATGGCGCAGTTCCGTGGCGACAACAAGGCGGGCGGCCGCCTCGCGGCGGAGGAGCTCGTCCGGCACGTCGGCGAGCGGCGCGGGAAAATCCTGGTGCTGGATGTCCGCCCGGGCCTTCCGGTGACCAATCTCAGGGCTGAGGGGTTCATTGAGGCCCTCAAGGAGCTGAACTCGGGCCTGGAGGTCCTCAAGACCCAGTACCACGAGGACGACCCGACCAAGGCCGCCGTGATCGTGGAGAGCGCGCTGCAGTCGAACCCCGACATCGTCGGGATCTTCGGCACCTCCGAGGCGGCCAGCATGGGCGCGGCGTCTGCGCTGCAGGCACGTTCGACCGAAGACATCACCGTCATCGCCTTCGACGCCGGACCCTCACTCGTGCAGGCGCTCAAGGACGGCGTCCTCGACGCGCTGGTCGCGCAGGGCTCCTACCGGATGGGTTACGACGGCGTGAAGACGCTCGTGGCCTATCTGCGGGACGGGAAGAAGCCGACATCCTTCGACCACGTCATTGACAGCGTGATCGTCACCGCGAAGAACGTGGACGAGCCCGACGTGGCGAAGATGCTGTATCCCGCCTCGTGCAGCTGACCGTCGTGAGGGCGAACCCTGATCCCAGCGAATGGACGGGCGGGAAGCTACGGTGTGCTTCCTACCTCGAACCGGCGTTCATTCATCAGCAGATCGGCATGGAGAACAGACGGTGGATACACAGCTCAGTGGTGAACTCGGCGAGTCGATCGACGCGCTTCTCGAGCCGCGGCAGGCGCAACTGCTGCTGACAATCGCTCGCGCCAGCTACCCGCTCGGCGCGCGTGAGCTCACCCGCAGGCTCGACGGTTCGGACAAGCGACTCAGCGAATCGACGGTGAACCGGTTGCTTCGCCAGCTGGACCAGCAAGGCCTCACCGAGTCGCTGGACGGGCGCGGCCGGGTGCTGTCGAAGACCGGTCGAGCTGTGGCTACCAGGATCGTGCGGGAGGAGCGGTGGCGACAGCAGTTGGGGGCCCTGGACATCCGCACCCTGAGCGACGTCCAGGACCTGCTGCGCGCGCGCCGCGGAATCGAGCGGGAGGTTGTCAGATCGGTCGCGCTGACCGCGACGAAGGCGGATATCGCCAGGTTGCGGCAGTCGATAGCGGCATACGGGGAATCGATCGACAGCGAGCGCCGCCGGCTCATCACGGTGGACTTCCACAAGGCTCTCACCGAGATGAGCGACAACCCCATCCTCCGCAGCGCCGCGATGGTCCTGTTCGACACGCGCTTCGACGTCTTCGAGCAGATCCTCGACGCCATGACGGCGGGGCGCGGCCGGACGCACGAGGGCCCGCACGAGCACGACGAAGTGGTCAACGCCATAGAGCGCCACGATCCCGACGCCGCCGAGGCCGCGATGGTTGCGCACCTGAATCGACTGCTGGAGGACGCGTCCGGAGAGGTTTCGGAAGCAACACAAAGGACTATCGAGCGGCTGCTCCGCGAGCACACCACGCCGGACATTCGCTTGGGGAGAGATTGGTGAGCGACGCGTACGACACGATCGTCAGGAACGGGCTCGTCGTCGGACAGACCGGTGCGCGGGTCCAGGACGTGGCGATCACAGACGGCCGGATCGCCGCCCTGCTCCCGCCCGATGCCGCCGCGCCCGCGGCAGCGGAGATCGACGCGTCGGGACTGGTGGTCACACCGGGCGGCATCGACACGCACACCCACGTTCGATGGCCGCACGACGGCATCCACACCACGGACGACTTCCTCTCGGCTACCCGCGCGGCCGTCCTCGGCGGCACGACGACCATTGTCGACTTCGTGCCCCCCGGCGACGGCGACCTGCTGAACCGCTGCCGAAACCGGGTCGACGAGGCGGCGGCCGCCGCGGTCGTGGACTTCGGCTTCCACCCCATCCTCACCTCGGCCGACGAGGCGACGCTGAAGGCGATTGGCGCCGTGATCGCGGACGGGTTCACGTCGTTCAAGATGTACACGACGTACGAGGACCGCCGGGTGGACGACGGTGCCGCGTGGTACCTGATGAAGGCGATCGCCGCCGACGGCGGCCTGCCCGGCTTCCACGCGGAGAACCACGAGCTGCTGAAGAGCGTGCTCGAGCACGAGGTGCAGGAAGGCCACCTCGGTGTGGAGCACTACCCCCGGAGCAGGCCGGGGCTCGCCGAGGCCGAGAGCATCCAGATGATTGCGCTGTACGCGAAGCGGATCGGCACGCCAGCGTACATCTTCCACATCTCCGGCAGCGAGGCGCTGGACGCGGTCCAGGCAGCGCGCGCCGCGGGCGTGCAGATCTTCGCCGAGACGTGCACGCACTACCTGACGCTGGACGACTCGTGCTTCCGCCGTCCAGATGCCTGGAAGTACGTGATCTCGCCGCCCCTGCGCGGTGCCAGTGACCGGGAGGACCTGTGGGCCGGCGTGACCCAGGAGGCGATCGTCTCGGTGGGCTCGGATCACTGCGCCTACCTTCGGGACGCCAAGAACGTGCCGTCGGATGACCACCGAGCCATCCCGGCCGGCGCACCCGGCATCGAGGCCCGAACACCGCTGCTGTTCGCCGGCTGCGTCGACCGGGGCCTCGGGTACGACGCGTTCGTCGCCGTCTCCAGCTCGCGAGCGGCGAAGGTGCTTGGGCTTCCGCACAAGGGCGTCATCGCGCCCGGCTACGACGCGGACCTCGTCCTCTGGGACCCGGACGCCGAATGGCATGCTGATCTCGCGGTAAAGGCCTCGTCGAACACGTTCTCCCTGTACGACCGGATGACAACGCGGGGCAGGCCGAAGCATGTACTGCTACGTGGCACGGCTGCCGTGCGGGACGGGGAGTTCGTGGGTCGGGCCGGTACCGGTCGCTTCATCGCGCGGCGGCCGCGCGGAGAGGTGGGCAGTTCACGGTGAAGGTCCTTGTGACGGGTGGGAGCGGGACGGTTGGCCTCAGCCTTGTCGAGGCCCTGGTCGGGCATGGCGTCGAGACCGTCGTGTACGCCCTGGCCCCGCCGCCGCCCATCGCCCGGGACGAGTTCGAGGCCCGTGGCTCAGTCACGTACGAGTTGGGTGACGTCCTCGACGGCGAGCGTCTATATCAGGTCCTTCGGCGGCACGACGTCGATGTCGTCGTCCATGCCGCGGCGATGACGCCGGACGCGGGGGCCGAGCTGACAGCCGGTCCCGCCGTCCTCAACGTCAACTGCGCGGGTTCGCTCACCGTCGTGATGGCGGCGAGCGGGGCCCGGGTCCGTCGCGTCGTCCACGTCAGCTCGATCGCCGCATACGGCACGAGCAGCACGACGGAACCTCTCCTGCTGGAGGAGGCGACCCCGGACCACCCGGAGACGCTCTACGAGCTGTCGAAGTTCACCGCGGAGAAGGCGGTGCTCAGGGTCGGGCCGGCCCTCGGGACCGAAGTCGTGTCGGCGCGCATCGGCGACGTTTTCGGCCGATGGGAGCACCGCACGGCGATGCGCGCCACGATGAGCGCCCCGTTCCAGGTCATGAGCCTGGCGCTCGCCGGCGGGGAGGCCCGGCTCCCGCGCTCGGGCCGCAAACCGTGGGTGTACAGCGTCGACGTCGCCGAGGCGCTCCGCGCGCTGGTGGCCGCGCCGGTGCTCCACTACCGCGTGTACAACGTCAGTTCGCCCTTCTCCTGGGGGGTCGACGACTGGTGTGCCCTCGCCGCCCGCGCCTTCCCGAGCTTCCGGTACCGAGTCGTGGGCGAGGGCGACAGCGCGAACGTGCGCCTTTTCGGCGACAATGCCCCGATGTCGTTGGACCGGCTGGCCGACGCCGGCTACGCGGCGAAGTTCGATCTGGCATGCGCCTTCAGCGACTACGTGGAGTGGATTCGCCACCATCGCCCGCTGCTGGACACCTGACGGGATCGAGGACGGCGCACAGCTACCGCCGGAGGACGCTCCACCTCTTTACGTGTGAAAGGTGATGCTGTCATGACGACGAAGCGCACGACGGACAACGTCCGTGGGAGGGTCACCGACACCGAGTTCGCCCGCCGCCACGGGGGCGTGAAGGCGATCATGGAGCGGCTCGACCTCACCGCGACGGTCGTGTGCGGACGGGACGACGAGACGGGGATCGACCGCGGTCGCTTCCACTACGTGACCGATTTCGAGGCGCTCAACGGCCAGTGGTTCGCGGTCCTGTTCCGGGACAGCGGCCCGGTGATTTTCCAGCCGGCCTACGTGGGTCGCGCCTGGGCAGACTACGCCTCGCGGATCCGAGACATCGTCGTCGCGGTGGACCAGGCGGCCGACATCGCGTCGCTGCTCAAGGAGCGCGGGTCGGCCACCGGCCGAGTCGGGGTCGTCGGGCTGGGCGACGTCATGAAGGTCGACGATCTCAGGACCCTGGAGCGGCTGGCGCCGGCCGCCGAACTCGTCGATGTCACCGCTGAGCTGGACCAGATGATGGCCATCAAGAGCGACGAGGAGATCGGCTACCTCGAGGAGACGGGCGAGATGTGCCGGCGGGCCTTCGACGCGATCGCCGAGGCGATCCGGCCCGGTGTCACGGAACGGTACGTCACGTCGAAGGCGTTCCAGGTCATCAAGGAGATGGGCGGGACCACCGGCTTCATCCACGTCGCACGCAGCGGCGGCATCCGCACCTTCCATCCGCCGACCGACGACGTCCTGGAGCGGGGCGACGTGATCGGCTTCGACCTCGAGCACAAGGGCCCGTCCCACTACGGCGTGGAGGTGGCCCACTACTTCAGCGTCGGACCGGCGCCCGCCGAGTACGTGCGGAAGTTGGACGCCGAGATGCGGGTGTTCACCGCCGCCCGGGAAGCGCTGCGCCCCGGAGCGGACGCGGGCGCGGTGATGGACGCGATGTCGGCCGCCGCCGCCAAGTCCGGGATGCGCATGGCCGGGCCTGTAGGGCTGGGTCCGGTGATGTTCCACGGTCATGGCGTGGGCCTGAACTTCTTCTGCCCGCCCTACGTGCCCGGCGACGGTCCGATCGAGGCGGGCATGGTGCTCGCCCTCCACCCGTGGACCGGACCGGAGCGAGGCGACAAACTCGCCGTCACCGCGCTCGACACCGTTGTCGTCGACGAGGACGTGAGTCGATCCCTCGTGCTTCCGGCGAGGGGCTTGATCGAGCGGTGAACGCCGCCTTCGGGTGCGTCCGCCGCACCCACCCGTGACGAAGGACCTGGAGACGCAGCGGCTTACCCCTTGAGCGACCGGGCTGTCGGCTCCGCCCGTACCTGCTGCTCTCAGCAGTGATGTCGGTTCTCTACCGCCTGCTCCGGACGCTGGTACCCGGTCGGGCGGTGGTGTACGAGGTCAGCGGCCACCTGGCCATAGGCGGGGGGCGTCGTTCCCGCGGTGCGGCGGCACGGGTCAGGCCGTCCAGCGTGGCTTGAGCCGGGTGAACGCGGCGCGGCTGGCGGACGGGTCGAGGCAGAGTAGTCGCACACGGCGATGGCCGGGCGGGTGACGGATTCCGTGCGGCGCGATCAGCGCGGCGGCGGGCGGTGTGAGATTGAGTGCGGCCCAGGTGGCGCCGGCCGCGACCGGCTGATGTGGACGGTCGGCTCATCTCAGCGACACGAAAGTGTTGACCGCGGCGCCGTGAGGCGCCGGCGTCAAGGCCCTACCGCCGCTACGCGGTCGGGCTGCGGCCCGAACCTTGACCCGGCGCCTCAGCCTCGATGGGAAGTCCCGCCGGGCGAGGCGCGAACGTGACAAACTGCTTCACGAGCACCTGCCCGACGGGCCGATGCAACAGAGCAAGGCCTCAGACGCCAGCGCTGATCTTGGCAGAGCCTCCGCTTAGGGATGCCGGCGTCACCGCCGCCTCAACTGTTCCGACGCGGGCCTCGACCTGCACATCCTGGCCGACTCCGGCTCGTCCAGGGTGCCGTCACGTCCAGGAAGCAAGCTCGATGGGGTCCTGGGGGAGGAATTGTCCTTGCCAGGACCCGACGAATTTGCCATCCCGTGCAACGACTTGACCGCGCACGAGCGTTAGGACAACCTGCCCCTGGCCCGAGATGTTGCCATAGGGCTGGTAGTCGCTGCCCCACGACGCCGGCTCGTTCGGCCACCGCCACGAGACGTGGGGGTCGACGACGATGATGTCCGCGTCCGAGCCGATGCGGATGATGCCCTTGCGGGGGAAGAGCCCAAAGGTCTCGGCGGGACCCCGCGCGGTGACCCTGGCGAAGTCGATGAGTGAGAGGCGGTTGTCGCTGACCGCTCGGGACCACAGCATCGGCATCCGAACGTCGATTCCGGGCGCGCCCGCGGTCATGTTCGTGAAGTCGTCCGCGTCCGGGTACTTGTGGTGTCGGCCGTACGCGCAGTGATCTGATCCGACGCACGCGAGTTCGCCTGTCGCCAGCGCGTTCCAGAGGTCGTTCCGGTCCTCGTCGCCGCGGATCGGGGGAGTGATGACGTACATCCACCGGTTCGCGCCCCGGTAGACAGAGTCGTCGAAGACGAGGTAGTGGGTGCATGTCTCCCCGCGCACGGCCGTACCCAGCTTTCTGGCGCGGCGGATGGCTTGCAGGCCCGCGCTGCCCGACACGTGGAAGATGAAGATCGGTACGCCGTGGTCGCGCGCGTACAGGGACACGAGATCGATAGCTGCCTCTTCCGCGAGTCCCGGCCGTGACTCCGGGAACGCCGCGATGCCGTGGCCGGCGGCGGCGACGGTGCGATGGGTGGCGTCCGCGATGAGCTCGTGGTTCTCCGCATGGAACCCCGCCAGGCCGTCGGCGGCGGCGATCGCATCCATGATCCGGTAGATCTCACCGTCGGTGAGGCGCATGTCCTCGTACGTGGTGAAGATCTTGAAGCACCGCAGCCCCAGCTCGGCCATGCGTGCCACGTCCGACACGGTGATGTCGTCGGCGCTGGTCAGGATCGGCCGGAAGGAGTAGTCGGTGGCGCACTGGTCCTTGGCCTGGTGCAGGCGCCGGAGCGCGGCGTCGTAGTGGCTCTCCGTCGAGGGTGGGGGAACGAAGTCCAGGATGGTGGTCGTGCCGGAGACCGCGGCGGCGGCGGTGGCCTCGGCGAACGTGTCGAGGCTGTGTCCGTCGCCTACCGGCCACTGAATGTGCGTGTGGGTGTCGATGCCGCCCGGGAGGACGAAGCAGTCGCTCGCGTCGAGCGTTTCCGCGGCGACGTGCGGCGTGCCCGGTGCCATGAGGGCGGCGATCCGGCCGCCGTTGATCCCGATGTCCAGCCGCACGACATCGCTGTCAGCGACCACCGTACCGCCGACGATCACGGTCTCGAAGTTCTGGTGCGCGCTCATCTTCCTCCCCTGAAGGGGGTTCCTCAAATATGAGGAACCTGTTACGGTTGCCGCCAACCCTAGAGCAGGCATGAAGGTAGGGCAATGCCAACTGGCGCAGTACGAGAGCTGGCCACCAACGCCGAAAGGCCTGGTGAGGAGGGCTCTTCAGTGACCGAGATGCAGTTCGCGCTGCTGTCGCGGCTGGCCGAGGTTGACTATCCGTGCGGCGCGCGACTGCTGCACAAGCACCTCGAGGCGGCGGGCTTCGCGGTGAGTGAGGCGAGCGTGTCCCGGGTCCTGCTGGACCTGGACGAGGCCGGGCTGACGTCGCGCGCCGGCTCCAAGGGCCGGTCGATCACCGATGCCGGCCGGCAGTTGGTGCGGGCGATCCGGGACAGCCGCGACCGCGACGCGGAACTGGCTCGTGCCCTCGACATCAACACGATCGAACAGGTCTTCGACCTGTTGTACGCGCGCCGGGCCGTGGAGAGCGAGGCGGCGCGCGCGGCGGCCGAGCGGATCACGGAGTCGGAACTGGTCGAACTCCGGGCGCTGCTCGAGCAGCATCGCCACCACCTCGAGAGCGGAAGCGTCGGACGGCAGTGCGCCCAGATGTTCCACCGGGTGCTCATGCAGTTCTCGGGCAACCCCCTGCTCATCACCCTCGGCAACACGATTCTCAGCGACCAACTCGACTACCTCGAGGGTGTCCTCGATGTCGTGACGGCCCTGCGGGGCTCGGCCGACGAGTCGCCCAACGATCATGCGGTGATACTCGACGCGCTGGCCGCCCGCGATCCGGACGCGGCCGAGCGCGCTATGCGCGCACATCTCAGTCGGCTGATCGGGGACCTGAAGGACTTCGCGGCCACCGACAACACCCCCGTCCTGTCCAGGGTGCTTCGCATGATGCAGGGCTAGCCCTTTCCCGTTCAGCCCCGCGCGAGGACCCGACGAGAAGCACGACCCAACGAGAAGAAGGAGCAAGTCATCGTGCGCCAGCACGCATACGGCGATCCCGAACTGACCAAGCAGTACCTGGAGGCCGGCTTCGGCGGCCGCGTCGGCTGGGGCCGCCGCCCCGCCCTGCTCGTCATCGACATGGCGGGCGCGTGGACCCGCACCGATGAGATGATCGGATCGGACCTGTCCGAGGTGACGAGGTCCATCCAGCAGCTGCTGAAGGTCTTCCGTGAGAAGGACCTGCCCCGATACTTCACCACCATGGCGTTCGACGCGTCGATGCGCGACGTCGGCTCCGTGGCCTCGAAGAAGACGCCGCACCTGTTGAAGATGGTCCGCGGCTCCGAGCGCGTCGCGCTGATCCCCGAGCTGGAGCGCCGCCCGGACGAGCCGCTGATCGAGAAGCCCCGCGGCTCCTCGTTCTTCGGCACGAACCTCACGGCCCAGCTCGTTTCCGACGGCGTGGACACCGTGGTCGTCACGGGCTGCTCGACCAGCGGCTGCGTCCGCGCCTCCTGCGAGAGCGCCATCGACCTCAACTTCCGGGTCATCGTGCCGCGTCAGGCCGTCGGCGACCGCTGCGCCAGCGCCCACGTGGCGGCGCTGTTCGACATCGACAACCGCTACGGGGACGTCGTCGAGCTCGAGGACGCTTTGTCCCACCTTGCCGGCATGGGCGAGCCGGAACCGCTGTTCCGTCCATGACCGCCACCCAGAGGAGGATCTGTGACCCCTGTGCTTGAGCTGCAAGGGGTGGGCGTCACCTACGGCGCGGTACGCGCCCTGTCGGGTGTCAACCTCACGGTGGATCCCGGTGAGGTGCTCGCGCTGGTGGGGGACAACGGTGCCGGCAAGTCGACCCTTGTCAAAAGCATCTGTGGCGCCCGCCCCCCTGACGAGGGGACCATCCGGATCGCCGGCGAGTCGGTCGTCGTGGACAGTCCCCGCCGAGCCACCGAGCTCGGCATCGCGACCGTCTTCCAGGACCTGGCGCTGTGCGACGACCTCGACGTCGTGAACAACCTGTTCCTCGGCCGAGAGATCCGCAGGAAGCCGTGGGGCAACCTCGACCACTCGGCGATGGAGAGCCGGTCGTGGGAGTTGCTCGGTTCGCTCAACGCCAAGACGATCAAGAGCGTCCGGGCGAAGGTGGCTCGGCTGTCCGGCGGGCAGCGGCAGTCCGTGGCGATCGCCCGCGCGCTGGTCGGGGACCCCCGGCTCGTCCTGCTGGACGAACCGACCGCCGCGCTCGGCGTCGCGCAGACGGCCGAGGTGCTGGATCTCGTCCGGCGGCTGCGGGACCAGGGCATCGCCGTGATCATCATCAGTCACAACATGGCCGACGTGATGGCGGTCAGCGACCGGATCCA
The DNA here is from genome assembly GCF_043198215.1 of Micromonospora sp. NPDC048830. Taxonomy (NCBI): domain Bacteria; kingdom Bacillati; phylum Actinomycetota; class Actinomycetes; order Micromonosporales; family Micromonosporaceae; genus Micromonospora; species Micromonospora sp. NPDC048830. Next base: position 9,307 of record NZ_JBICUP010000053.1, on the reverse strand, counting down.
CGTGCTGCGTCTCGGCCGAACGAACGGCGTCTTCACCACCGCACAGATCAAGGTGGACGAGGTGGTGGCCGCCATAACCGGCGCGACCCTGCGGGCTGAGGAGGGAGTGGGGGCATGACCGTCTCTGTGTCAAACAGCGAGCAACCACAGGTCGTTCGTCCCTGGTCCAGGCTCCTGGCTTTGCCCTCGGGCGGAGACCACGGGTTCCGTACCGTTCTCATCGGCATCGTCGGTCTCTGGGCGTTGCTCTACGCGTTGAACCCGAGGTTCCTCACAGTCGGGAACCTGAACAACCTCCTGCTGCAGATCGCGGCCGTCGCGGTCCTGTCGATGGGCGCCGTCATCGTCCTGCTGCTCGGCGAGATCGACCTGTCGATGGGTTCGGTGAGCGGGCTGTGCGCCGCCGTGATGGCCGTGGTGAACAGCAAAGCCGGCATTCCGGCACCGCTGGCCATCGTCGCGGCGATCCTCTGCGGCGTCGCCATCGGCGTGCTGCACGGTGTCGTCGTGACCCGGTTCGGCGTGCCGTCGTTCGTGGTCACCCTCGGCGGGCTGCTCACCTGGCAGGGCGTGCAGTTGGCCGTGCTGGGCGAGCAGGGCAACCTGAACATCACCGACAGCTTCATCGTCAGCCTCACCTCGACCTACGTGCCGAACTGGTTCGGCTGGGCCGTCACGCTCCTCGCCAGCGCCTACCTGCTGGCGTCGGCGCTGATTCACCAGCGCGGCCGCAGGCACCCGTCCGGGGAGCAGACCTCCTGGCTGAAGGTGCTGCTGCCCCGCACTCCGGTGGTCGCGCTGGTCCTGATCGGCGGCGCGCTGCTCATCAACCACCGCGGCATCCCGCTCGTGGTGCTCATCGTCCTCGCCGTGGCGGCCCTGATGAGCTACGTGCTCACCGCCCGGAAGGTGGGCCGTCACCTGTACGCGATCGGCTCCAACGCCGAGGCGGCACGCCGGTCCGGCGTGCGGGTGGACCGGATCAAGGTAGCGGCGTTCGCCTGCACCGCGGGACTCGCCGCCCTCGGCGGCATCCTCGCGGCCTCCCGGCTGTTCGCCGTGAACCAGTCCTCCGGCCAGGGCAGCCTCCTGCTGCTCGCCATCGCCGGAGCCGTCATCGGCGGCGTCAGCCTCTTTGGCGGCGTGGGCACCGTCTGGCAGGCGCTGCTCGGCTCGTTGCTGATCGGCTCGATCGCCAACGGCATGGATCTGCTGTCCATGCCCTCCTCCTACCGGTTCACCGTCACCGGCGCCGTGCTCGTCCTGGCGGTGGTCATCGATGCGCTGGCCCGCCGGCGGGCCGCGCAACGCGGGTAAATGCAACCCCCAAATCCCCCACCCCTTCCACACTGAGGACAACGAGATCATGAACAGGAGCCCACTTCGCCGCGGGCGCGTGGTCGCTGCGGCCGTTCTCATCATCACCACTCCGGTCGCACTCGCGGCCTGCGGTGACGGCGGGGACAGCGGCAAGAACTCATCCCCCACGATCGCCTACCTCGCGCCGGAGACCATCACCCCCCGCTACGAGGCCATCGAGAAGCCGGCGCTGACGAAGCGGCTGAAGGAGATCTGCCCGGACTGCCGGCTGATCACGGCCAACGCCAACTCCGACCCCTCGCAGCAACTGCAGCAGGCCGAGAACGCTATCGCCGACGGCGCCAAGGTCATCATCACCAACCCCGTGGACAGCAAGGCCGCCGCAGGCATCGCGGCGCGGGCCGAGGCCAACGACGTGGCCGTGATCTCCCTGGGGCGCCTGATCCAGAACGCGACGGTGTCGTGGAGCCTCACCATGGACACCATCCAGGCCGGCCGGGACAAGGCGCTGTCGCTGGCCGAGGCGCTGGCCGAGCAGGGGCACCCCAAGGGCCCGATCGTGATGATCAACGGCGCGCCGGGCGACACCGACGACGCCAAGATGAAGCAGGGCGCCGAGGAGGTCTTCAAGGAGAAGGGGGTCGAAGTCGCCATGCGCTTCGATACCCCGCAGTGGGACCCGTCGAAGGCGCAGCAGGAGATGGACCAGGCCATCACCGCGCTCGGCCGCGACGGCTTCTTCGGCGTGTACTCAAGCAACGACGGCATGGCAGGCGGTGTCATCGCCGCGATGAAGTCGGCCAACATCGATCCGAAGACGCGGCCGGTGACGGGCCTCGACAACGATGTGGCCGCGCTGCAGCGGATCGTCACGGGCGAGCAGTACATGACCGAGTTCCAGGACATCGTCGACGAGGCGACCAAGGCGGCCGACGTCGCCCTGCACCTCGGCCGCGGTGAGGAGGTCCCCGCCCAGTACAAGGAGGCCACGGTCAACAACGGCAAGATGGACGTGCCGACCTACCTCTTCGAGATCGGGCCGATCAGCCAGAAGAACATCAAGCAGTACTTCGACGACAAGAAGCTCGACGCCGGCAAGGTCTGCACGGGCGACTTCGTCGCGGCCTGCCAGAAGCTAGGGATCACCGTCTAGCGCACGCTCCCGCGGGTGCGTCCGACCGGCGGGCGCACCCGCGGACCGCAGATCAGCCGGCACCACCGCCAGGTGGCGATGAGTTGGGTAGGGAACAAGGATGAGCAAACAACACCGTGGTGTTCACGTGGGGCAACGTCTGCGCGGGCGCTCGGTGATCGTCACCGGCGCCGCCTCAGGAATCGGCGAGGCGGCGGTGCACCGGCTCGTGGCGGAAGGAGCCGACGTCGTCGCCCTGGACCTGCAGCCGAACGTCGTGCGGGACTGGTCGGGCCCGGTCGAGGGCAAGGTCGGTGACGTCACCTCCCTGGACGACCTGCGAGCCTGCATCGACATCGCGATGCAGCGGTCAGGCCGGCTGGACGGCGTGGTCGCGGCGGCCGGGATCGCGCAAGGGGGATCCGTCGGAGAACTTACCCCCGACAAGTGGCAGCGCGTCATCGACGTGAACCTCACGAGCGTGTACCTGCTGGCGCACCTGACCGTGCCGCTGTTCGCCCAGGCCGGTGGCGGCTCCTTCGTCGCCATCGCCTCCCAGGTCGGGCTGGTCGGCTACCCGACCAACGCCGGCTACTGCGCCGCCAAGGCCGGCGTGATCAACCTGATGCGCTCCATTGCCGTCGACTACGGCCCGCAGGGGGTGCGTGCCAACGCCGTCTGCCCGGGACCGATCGACACCCCCATGACGCAGGTCGGCTTCGCCCAGACCGGAGAGGACTACGGTGTCGTCATCGGTCGCGTCCCCGCGCAACGGATGGGGCAGCCCGAGGAAGTAGCGGCAGGGTGCGCATATCTACTGTCGGATGACGCCCAGTACGTCAACGGCAGCACGCTGACGATAGACGGCGGATACACCGCACAATGATCAATGCCTCGTGCCGGCATCGCTACCACTTGCATGCCGCGTTCAAGGGCCGCATTGCCTGGCTACCGAGCATCCAGTTGCAGCAGGCCCGTTGATCCGGCCGCCGGTTCATCACCTTTAGCCACACACATTTCCTGGATTGGAGTGATTGATTTGTCTGCTCGTCGCGCGATCGTTGCCGAGGGTGCTGCCGCCCCGACCGCCTCCTACTCACAGGGGATTGCATTCGGGAACGTGGTGGTAACAGCGGGCCAGGTCGGCAGCGATCCGGTCACCGGCGAACTCAAGGACGGGTTGGGCGAGCAGGTCCGCGCGGCCATCGCTAACCTGGCGGCGGTACTGGCCGCAGAGGGTCTGGGTCTGGAGGACGTCGTGAAGACGACGTGCTTCTTGACGAACATCGACGACTTTGCCGAGTTCGACGCGGTCTACCGGGAGGTCTTTCCCCAGCCGCTACCCGCCCGGAGCACCGTAGGCGTCGCCCTTGCCGGAGATCTGCTCTTCGAGATCGAGGCGTGGGCGGTCAGGCCGTGACCGTGCCGCCGCCAAGAGCGGCCGACGTGCCACCGCTGGACGTCGTGACGCTTGGCGAAGTGTTGGGAAGCCTGCTCGCGACCCGGGTCGGCCCCCTGGACGACGCCACGCACTTCGAGCGCCGTCTGGCCGGTTCGGAGGTGAACACCGCGATCGCCCTTGCCCGGTTGGGGCATCGGGTCGGCTATCTCGGAATAGTCGGAGACGATCTCTTCGGGAAAGCGGCTCGGGCTCGATTCGAGGCCGAAAACGTTGACACCACGATGCTGGCCACCAGCCGGGACGCCGCGACAGGCCTACAGATCAAGGAGCGCGTCGTCGGGCGCGACCCGCTGTACGTCTACTACCGGCAAGGAAGCGCCGGCTCCAAGCTTGCCGCGACTCCAGCCGTCCTTGCGTATCTGGCGGCGGCCCGGCATCTGCACGTCACCGGCATCCCCCTCGCGATCTCCCCGACGGCTCGCCAATGCGCCTTCAAAGCTGTGGAAGCAGCACGGGACAACGGCCTACCGGTGAGCTTCGACCCCAACCTCCGGCCGGTTTTATGGCCGGATCACAAGGAAATGGTCGACATCGTCAACGCGCTGGCCATACAGTGCGACTGGGTCCTGCCAGGCCACAGGGAGGGAACGGCACTCACCGGGAGCAGCGAACCCGAGGGGATCGCCCAGTTCTACCTATCGCGTGGCGTCCGCGGCGTCGTGATCAAGCTCGGCTCGCGCGGCGCGTTGCTGTACACCGCCAACGCAGTCTGGCGGTGTCCACCCTTCGTTGTGGATGTAGTGGACACCCTCGGCGCCGGCGACGCTTTCGCGGCCGGATTCATCAGCGCATTGATCGACGGGGAACAGGCGCAGCGAGCCCTGGAAAAGGCCTGCGCGGTGGGAGCCATCGCCACGACCAGCGACGGTGACTGCGATGGGATGCCGACCCGAGCTGAGTTGGCCGACTTCATGGCAGCCCACCACCGCACCACCTCTGAGCAGGTGCTCGAAGGGGCGGTGGGGTAGTGGCGATGCAACTACAGGTCGCGCTGGACCGCATGCCCGTGGCGCGCGCGGTCGAACTCACCCGCAAGGTCAGCGAGCATGTGGACTGGATCGAAGTCGGAACATCGCTGATCAAGGCGCACGGCATGGCAGCCGTTGCTGCAGTCGTGGCCGCAGCCGGATCGACACCCGTCCTGGCGGACATGAAGACCGCCGACGACGCGGTGACCGAGGTGGACATGTGCCACGCTGCGGGAGCACGGGCGATGAGCGTGCTGGCTCTGGCACCGCAGGACACGGTTCGCGCTTGTACGAGCCGGGCCCAGGATCTGGGCATGGAAGTCCTAGTCGATCTGCTGGCGGCCGGCGCTGAGCGTCTCGACCAACTCCTGGCTGAATGCTCCAGCCCTTCTCATCTGGTCTGGGCTGCTCATATCGGCAAGGACCAGCAAGAGCGAAGCCGCGTGGACCATCCGCTCGACCGGATGGCGGCTCGAGCCAAGGGACACCGGCTAGCCCTGGCCGGCGGGCTTGGCCAGGAGGAGGTGGCCGCACTCGCGCAGTCCTACCCGGACCTTCGAGTCATCGTCGGCTCAGCCATCACCAAGGCCGCGGACCCGGCAGCGACGGCCGCGGCGTTCCGGCAGCTGCTGACCAGCGAGCCGCCTACGGCCCAGCGCAAAGGAGAGGTAACTCCATGACCGACACGGCTCACGGCGATCCGATCGATGCCATCACGGCAGAGATCGCGGCAGCCTTGGCTGGGCTGGACCGGTCGGGAATCCCCGCCCTGGCCCAGCTGGCAATGCAAGGTCACCGCGTGTTCGTCACCGGCGACGGCCGCTCCGGCTACATGGCTCGAGCCTTCGCCATGAGGCTGATGCACCTGGGCACACAGGTCTACTTCGTCGGCGACACCTGCACCCCGGCGGTCGCCGCTGGCGACGTGATGGTGGCGGTATCAGGATCGGGCACGACGGCCTCCACCGTCCGCACCATGAAGGCCGCGAAGGCCAGCCGGTGCCAGAGGGTCGCCGTCACCAGCGACCCGTCGTCGGAACTAGCCACCATGGCCGACCTTGTGCTGCATGTTCCCGGCGCGACCAAGCACCGCAAGAAGGGCGAACCGTCGACCAGCCAACCTCTGTCCAGCCTTTTCGATCAGTGCGTCCACCTCGTCCTCGACGCTGTCTGCCTGACCATCGCCAACAGCCGACGCATCGACAACGAGGCTGCCGTCAAAGCACACGCCAACACCGAATAGCAGTCAACGAGCCCAGCCTCAACCGCCGTCACCTGTGCGCGCCTTTCGCGTCGCAAGAATGGATAGACGTGGCCCAGCGAATTGTGGATCTAAGTCTCACCATCTCCGACAACATGCCGGTGCAGGACGCTTTCCAGCGACCCGTCTACGTGACGCTGCAAACACATGAGAGCAGCCTCGCGTTCGGCGCGGGCACCGCAGACGACCCGCATACCTCCTCGTGGAAGTATCTCGGCCTGGTGGAGCACACTGGAACCCATGTGGACGCCTTCTTCCACATGAACCCTCACGGGCAGACGATCGACCAGATGCCGATCTCGATGTTCTTCGGCAAGGCCGTTTGCTTCGACATGACCCACATACCGGACCTCGGCGAGATCACCGTCGCCGATCTCGAGCGAGCGCAGGAGGACACGGGAGTCCACGTGGACGGGCACATCGTCCTGCTCAACACCGGATTCCATCGCAGGCACTATCCCGACAAGCGTCTGTTCGACCTCAATCCAGGCCTGTCGGTCCAGGCCACTCACTGGCTGGCGGACCACGGCTCACTCGTGCACGGCGTCGAGGGCCCGTCCACCGACATCATGAGCACGAACCTGTTCCCCAGCCACCGGGTCTGCCGCGACAGGGGTATCACCCACTATGAATGGCTTGTGAACTTGGAGGAGCTCGTCGGAGTAGGAGAGTTCACCTTTTTCGGGGTCCCGTTGCGGCTCGACAAGGGGACCGGTTCACCCGTTCGGGCTTTCGCCATCGTCGAGGAATGACCTGGTCCCATGACCAAGCCCGTGGGTGGGTCCGCATGACCCGGCACATCATTCCGCTGAACGACACGACGCTGCACGGGTCCTTCTCGCGTGACCATGCGCCGGTCCTCACCGTCGAGTCCGGCGACACCGTGGAATTTTCGACGCTGGACGGCGACTGGCTACTGAACCTCGAGCCGGGTCCCCCGGTCGCCCACGGCGACGAGTGGCCTGGACGACGCCCCGCCCTCGACTCCGGGCATGCGCTGTCCGGGCCGGTGTACGTCGAGGGCGCACGACCCGGTTCAGTGCTGGCAGTCGAGATCAACGAGATCAGGCCCGCCGGATGGGGTTGGAGCCGGGCTGGCGGCCGCGACGCCAGACACGACCAGCTCTTGCACGTCGACGAAGGCGGCGAGTATTACCTCGGCTGGAGCCTCGACAGCGAGAATCGGATCGCTACGAGCCATGAAGGCCATAGGGTGGCGATCCGCCCCTTCATGGGAGTCATGGGGGTCGCTCCAGCCGAATTCGGGATCCATTCGACTCACCCGCCTCGCGCGACAGGCGGCAATATCGACTGCAAGGAGCTGGTAGCCGGGTCGACCGTCTACCTGCCCGTCGCCGTGGACGGCGCGCTCTTCTCGGTCGGTGACGGCCACGCGGCTCAGGGAGACGGCGAAGTCGGGTCCACCGCCATCGAATGTCATATGGAGTCCGTCGTCCTGACTCTGACCGTGGTCACCGATTTCCGGCTCGGTACCCCACGGGCCCGAACCCGCAAGGAGTGGCTCACCTTCGGCTTCGCGAGATGCCTCGACGAAGCCACGTACATGGCATTGCGTGACATGACCGACCTGGTGCAGCAGCTATATGGCTTCGAGCGGAAGGAGGCTCTCAACCTCTGCAGCCAGACGGTCGACTTGCGTATCACCCAGATTGTCAACGGTGTGCTCGGAGTGCACGCGGCGCTTCCGCACTCTGCAATTCAGCCCAAAGTCGCGGTAGATCCAGGCGACTGGTGGTCCAGGGTGCCCACAACGAGGGAGGCTGCCGAACGGCCCGGATAGAACAGGTCTGTCGCCGGCTCCGACGTCGAGTGACGAGCTGCGGGCGGCGGTTGATGGCGGAGCCCGAGGCCGACCCGCAGGCGCCGTGCTCGCGCAGACGGCACGTCTGACCACTCCACACTACTTAGGAGCAGCATGAACATCCCCGAGGTGTTGCGCCAGCACAGTCTCGTGCCCGTCGTCGTCCTCGACGACGCCGCTGACGCCGCGCCGCTCGCCGACGCGCTCGCGGCCGGCGGCCTACCCATCGCCGAGGTCACCCTGCGCACCCCCTCGGCCATCGAGGCGATCGGCCGGATGGCCGCCCACGGTGGAATAGTGGTGGGCGCCGGTACGGTCACCAGCGTGGAGCAGGTGGACGACGCGGTGCGGGCCGGCGCGACGTTCGTTGTGTCGCCTGGCTTCAGCGAACCGATCGTCCGTCGCTGCCGGGAGCACGGGGTCTTCGTGCTTCCCGGTGCCACCACGGCGACGGAGGTCATGTCCGCGCTCGCCGCCGAGGTCACGGTGCTGAAGTTCTTTCCCGCCGGCACGTCCGGCGGCGCCGCGGCGGTCGCCGCGCTGTCCGCGCCCTTTGGCCAGGTCTCGTTTGTCCCGACCGGCGGCATCGATGCCGCATCGGTGGTGGAGTACCTCGCGTTACCGTCCGTCCTCGCCGTCGGCGGAAGCTGGATGCTGCCCCGCTCGGTGCTGGCGGCCGGTGACTTCGCGCGGGTGACCGAGCTGGTCGCGGCGAGCGTCGCGGCCGTCGCACGCTGACCAACGCCCGCCTGAACCGCGGCAATCTCACAGCGGGGCACCCGGCCCAGCAGCGCTCACCGCTGGCATGGGGCCCGACTGGTCTGGCCTCCACGCCCTTTTGCGGCTTCAGGGGCATAAAACCCTGTACCGTGCCACTCGTGTTTCACATCTACGCGGCGGCTGCGGCGCAGGCCAGGGCGTAGTCCCGCAATATGTCGGGGTCGGTCTGGCCTGGGCTAACGGCGGAAAAGCGGGCCGCGATAAGAGCGACCGGCAATAGGCACCCAGGATCCGGACAGGTAGGTACCCGGAGTAGCAAACAGGCACGGGACATCGATCATCGGAGTTCTCTACGCTCAGTGATCGACGGGAGTCCCGTGCCTGCCTTGCCATCATCGGTGCTCGAACCGATCTGGGTCCAGTTCGCCGCGCTGTGTCCTGAACAACCCGGGTTCGACCCGGAGCATCCGTTGGGCTGTCACCGGCGACAGATCCCGAACCGTGTCGTGTTCGAGCATGTCATCGCCGCTCTCGTGCACGGTTCCGGCTACGAACGCGTGGCCACCGAGCGATGCTCGGACCGCACGATCCGTCGGCGCCTATGGGTGTGGGCCGAAGCCGG
>NZ_JBICUP010000052.1:0-39661 GCF_043198215.1 Micromonospora sp. NPDC048830 | reverse complement strand
ACGTAGACCGGCATAGCTACAAAGCCACCATCGCGATCGACATCATCACAAACCATTGCGAAACACCCGCCGGACCTTAACCGAGCGGCGTTGCGTCTAGAGGTGAGAAAGAGCAGGATGCCGCCGAGGGTGAGACCGGCGCAGCCCACAGCCGCCGCCGACGCCCCGGATGGCGCCAGCGAGCTCGCGGTTCCCGTCGTTCCCCACAGCACGGCTGAGGCGAGGATGGGCGCGGGACCGCCGCGGAAGGAGCGCCGGCTGCCGGCGACCGGGCGTGTCGGGGTCGAAGAAAGAGTGTGATTCGGCACGAACGTGGTCTTCCGTCACTGGATGGGCCTGGACTCGATCCGAAACGGGCGCACCACGAGAGCTGACCCACCGGAGGTCGGTGCGTGGGCCAGGGACAAACCGTCGTCGGGTGCGCCCGGTCAGGCGCCGAGCGGCGGCAGAACGACGTGCCAGTAGGTGTTCACCGGGCGATTTTAGCTGTCAGAAACGCGAGGGCTGCGGGCGCCCACCGCCGGGACGGAAGCACGCGGGTGTCAACGGGCTGTCACAGGAAACGCACAGGCCTCGACGCGCGGTGACGCCCGGATGACGGCGGGTCCGCAGACTCGCTGCTGAGGCGAGCGGTGTCCCGCGCAGCTCAATCCCCGTCCCACCAGCTCCATCGTCTCGCGCACGCCGTCGAAGGGGACTTCATGATCAGGACAATGGTCCGGATGCGCGCTCGCCCAGGGTGCGAACACGCCGTGGAATCCGCGTGGCGGGCGGTCGCCGGGCAGGTCGGCGGCCTGGCCGGCAACCTGCGGCGGGAACTGCTCCAGGACGCGGGCGATCCGCGCTCCTTCGTCGTCGTCACCGAGTGGGCCGACGAGTCCGCGCTACGCGACTACGAGAACGGGCCGGTCGCCGCGCGCCTCGCCGACGCCGTACGCCCGCTGTGCGAGGCGCCCGCGCCGGACGACCGCCGCGCGATGCGCGACCCCGACGGCCACCCCCCGTCGATGATCTTCGTCGACGTCGAGGTCACCGTCCCGGCGCCCCGGCGCGCGGAGTTCGAGCGCGGGTACGCCGAGGTCACCGGGCGGATGGCGGGGGTGCCCGGGTACCTGCGCGAGGAGCTGCTGCGCTCCCCCGACTCGGACATCCACCACATCTTCGCCGAGTGGCGCAGCGAGGCGGAGTTCTACCGCTGGATCGGCAACCCGGCACACGCGCAGGAGGAGGCCGGGCCGATCGCCCAGTTCCTCCTCAAGGACTTCCGGCGCCGCCTCTTCCACCCGGCGGCCCCGCCCGACGACAGCCGAGCAGAACCCAGTACGGGCAAGGAGATCAACGTGCACACGACAACGGACGTACTCATCGTCGGCGCGGGCCCCACCGGGTTGACCGCCGCCGTCGAACTGGCCCGGCGCGGCATCGACTGCCGGGTGGTCGAGCAGCTGCCCGTCCCGTCCGGGCAGGCCGACAAGGCGATCGGCATCCACTGCCGCACGATGGAGATCTGGGAGGAGCAGGGCGTCGTACGCGACGCGATGAACACCGGGATCTGGCTGACCGGCAACATGGTGTTCGTCAACGGCGTCCAGACCCACCGGATGAGCTGGGAACTGCCGGAGCTGCCGTACGCGCACCTGGGCCTGCCCCAGTACGAGACCGAGCGCCTGCTCACCGAGCGGCTGGCCACCCTCGGCGTGCGCCCCCGCCGGGGCGCCGAGCTGACCGCGTTCACCCAGGACGACGACGGCGTGCTGGCCACGCTCACGCTGGCCGGCGGCGGCACCGAGACCGTACGCGCGAAGTACCTCGTCGGCTGCGACGGCGCGCACAGCAGGGTCCGCGAGCTGCTCGGGCTGACGTTCACCGGCGGGCTGGGCCGGTTCCCGCAGCTGTTCATGCTCGGCGACGTCGACGTGGACTGGGACATGCCGGAGGGCCACCTGCTGCGGTTCCTGCACTCCACGGACGGCCGGATGGACGGCATGCTGGTGTGCGTCCCGCTGCGCGGCGAGTCCCGGTACCGCATCGCCACCCTGGCCCCGCCCCGGTTCTTCGCCCAGACCGGCGGGCAGGACGCCCCGCCCGGATTCAGCGAGGAACTCGCCGCGCCGACCCTCGCCGACGTACAGGCCGCGCTGGACCACCTCGCCCCGCCCGGCACCCGCGCGTCGAACCTGCGCTGGTCGTCGGTCTTCCGGATCAGCCACGGCATCGTCGACCGGTACGGCGACGGGCGGGTGTTCGTGGCCGGCGACGCGGCGCACCTGCACCCGCCGGCTGGCGGCCAGGGCATGAACACCGGCATCCAGGACGCCTGGAACCTCGCCTGGAAGCTCGCCCTCGCCGTCCGGGGCGTCGCCGCGCCGGGGCTGCTGGCCAGCTACGAGACCGAGCGGCGCCCGGAGGGCGAGGAGATCGTCGGGCGGGCGGTGCGGATGGCCTTCACCGAGGAACTGGACCGCGACGACCTGAAGCGGCAGTTCCTCCAGGAGATGGGCATGCTGCTCAGCTACTCCCGCAGCCCGCTCGTCGGCGAGTCGCTGTCCGCCCCGGACGCCCTGCGCGACGGCCCCGGCCCCGGCGACCTCGCCCCCGACGTGGGCGGCCTGCAGCGGCGGGGCGTCGGCCACCCGCTGCGGCTGCGCGACCTGACCCGCGGCACCGGGCACACCCTGCTGGTGTACGCGGACCGTACGGCCGGCGAGGCGGAGCTGACCGCGGTGGAGAAGCTGTGCGCCGACGCCCGCCAACTGGCCTGCGGGGAGATCGAGGCGTACCTGCTGGCCAGCCCCGACGCCCAGGTGCCGGCGATACTCCACCCGCCGGTCGTGCGCGACGCCGCGGGCGAGTTCCGCGCGAGGTACGGCGCCACCGGCAGCGCCCTGTACCTGATCCGCCCCGACGGGCACGTGGGTTTCCGCAGCCAGCCGATCGACGCCGACGCGCTGCGCAAGAACCTGCACCTGGTGTTCGGGGGTACGCGGTGACCGCCGTGCGGACCGTGCTCGCGATGCGCGCCAGGGAGGGCTGCGAGCAGCGGTTCGAGGCGGAGTGGCTGGCGGCGGCGGAGAAGATCCGCGGCCTGGACGGCTGTCTGCGCCAGGACCTGGTCCGCGACGCCGACGACCCGCGCAGCTACCTGATCATCAGCGACTGGGCCGACCGGGAGCGGCTGGACGCCTTCGGCCGCAGCGAGCACCGCGACCACCTGCTGCGGGTGATCCGCGACCTGCGCGAGTCGGCCCAGCGGAACACCTACCAGGTGCTGCACAGCGTCCGCAGCGAGGAGTCGTCATGACCGAGCCGGTCCTGCCCGCGTCCGAGTACTACACCGACGAGTTCGCCGTCGACCCCTACCCCACCTTCGCGGAGTTGCGGGAGAACGCTCCTGTCTGCCTGGTCAAGGGGCCGCGGTTCGACTCGTACCTGATCACCAGGTTCGACGACGCGAAGGCGGCGCTGACCGACCCCAGGCTGTCCAAGGACCTGTACGGGCCCGGCCAGCACTATCTGCGGATCTTCGGGCCGAACTCCGAGGCGCTGAACCGGAACATGCTCAACTCCGACCCGCCCGAGCACAGCCGGCTGCGGCGGATCGTGTCCCAGGCGTTCGCGCCGCGCCGCATCGAGGCGCTGCGCCCGCGCGTGGCCGAGATCGTGGACGACCTGCTCGACAAGGTCGTCCCGCGGGGCGAGGCCGAGCTGATGCACGACTTCGCGATCCCGCTGCCGATGAAGGTGATCTCGGAACTGCTGGGAATCCCGAAGGCCGACCACGACCAGGTCCTCGACTGGACGCAGGTGATCCGCACGTCCGGGTCGTCGAGGAACCCCGAGCGGGACCGGGCGGCCGTGCAGGAGGCACAGCTGCGGCTGTACCACTACCTCGCCGACTTCGTGCAGGCCAAGCGCGTGCGGCCCGCCGACGACATCGTCAGCGACCTGATCGCGGCCTGCGACCGGCAGGGTACGCTGTCGGAGTCCGAGCTGATCACCACCACGTTCCTGCTGCTGTTCGCCGGGCACCAGACCACCGCGGACTTCCTCGGCAACGCGACGGTGGCCCTGCTGACCAACCCCGACCAGCTCGCCCTGCTGCGCGCCGACCCGGAGCTGCTGCCGGCGGCGATCGAGGAGCTGCTCCGGTTCGACGGCCCGCTGCCGGTGGCCAGCCCCCGCATCGCCGTCGAGGACGTCGACTACCAGGGGGTACGCATCCCGCGCGGGTCGGTCGTCGGCGTGGTCATCAACGCGGCGAACCACGACCCGGCGCACTTCGCCGACCCGGACCGGCTGGACCTCACCCGCGAGCGCGGCCCGCACATCGGCTTCGGCCACGGCGTGCACTACTGCCTCGGGGTCTCGCTGGCCCGGATGGAGGCGCAGATCGGCATCTCGGCGCTGCTGCGCCGGCTGCCGGATCTGCGACTGGCGGTGCCGGCGGAGGAGCTGCGCCGGCTGCCGGCGGCGTCGCCGTTCCGCGGCCTGCTGGAGCTGCCCGTCCGGTTCACCGCCTGATCCCGTCCCCCGCTTCCCCATCCCAGTCAAGGAGTCGTCATGGTCTTCCGCAACGTGATCGTCTGCCGCATGGTCCCCGGCAGCGAGGACAAGGTCGGCCCGGTCTTCGGGCACTACGACAGGGCCACCCGGCCGCAGGACCTCGGCGTCATCGGGCGGCGCCTGCTGTCGCACCACGACCTCTACATCCACGTCATCGAACGGGAGCAGGATCCCAGGATCTCGGGCCAGACCCGCGGGCTGCCCGCGTTCCAGAAGATCGCCGAGGAGATCGCGCCGTACGTGACGCCGTACCCGAGGTACTGGAAGAACCCGTCGGACTCGGTGGCGAAGGAGTTCTACCACTGGGCGCCGGACGGTCAGGAGCCGGAGGACACGACGCTGACAGTGATCGTGGGCCGGATCAAGCCCGGCGCCGAGTCCGACGTGGCGCGCGTCTTCGCCGAGTCCGACGCCGGGTCGCTGCCGAGGGACCTGGGCGTCAGCGGGCGCTGGCTCTACTCGATCGACGACGTGTACGTCCACCTGCTGGAGCAGAACATTGCCGCCGCCGAGGACATGCGGCGCCACCAGGACGAGCCGGCCTTCGCGAAGATCATGGCGGACCTGGCCCCCTACATCAGCCCGTACCAGCCGGAGACCTGGCGCGACCACCAGGACTCGCTGGCCAGGGAGTTCTACCGCTGGCGCGCCGAGGACTGACGGATCGTCGGCGGGCGGCGACGCCCGGCGCGCCGGGACGGGCGCCCGGCGCGCCGGGACGGGTGGGTAGGGGTGTGTTCGGCCCCTGTGGAGCTGCCCCGTCTGTGCTACCGCCACCACAGAACCCACGGGTCACCGCCCCGCACCGTCCAGGCGCTGGACGGCGCGGGGCGGTCCCGTGCGGTTCGGGTCACCCGCGCGGGCGAATCCAGCCGAGGAAGCGGTCCGTCAGAGCCGCCGGGGGCGTACCCGGGTCCAGCTCGGCCAGTTGCGCGGCGGCCTCGACCATCAGGCCGGCCAGGTAGACGCCGAGGGCGGCGCGGTCGCCCCGGTACTCGCCGAGGAGGCGCAGCTTCGCGGGCGAGCACGGCCAGGCGATCCCGCACGCCTGGCAGCGCCAGGTGGGGCGGGTCGGCAGGTGCTCCCGACGGTGCCTCACCCCGACACCCGTACCCGATTCGCGCCCCGCACGGGCCGGCGGACCGCCGGGGTCGCCGGCTGCGGGGCCGGCGCCGGCCAGCTCAGCCCCTCGCGCCGGACGAACAGCTCGCGTTGGCGCGTCGCGTCGCCCCGACCGTTCAGCTCGTACGCCAGAATCCACGTCCACCCGTGGTACGTGTGCCGGTCCCCCAGCTCGCGGATCACCCGCACGAAGATCGGGCGTACGAACTGCGGGCTGGCGGCGCGGGTCAGGTGAAGGACGTCGCCGGCCTTGATCGCGCGGGTGGTCACCGGGCGCCCCCGTGCCCGCGCAGGATCTGGGCGGGGGTACGCAGCTCGCCGGCCAGGTGCCAGAGGACCTGGGTCGCGACGTCGTAGCGGGGCACCCGCGGCGGCGGAACCATCGGGCCGACCAGCGGTGGACGGTGGCGGGCCGGCGGACGCTCAAACTCCGGCTCGGGCTTCGGCTTGCGATCATTGTGGCCTGCCCGGCGCGGTGCCCGGTGTCGGCCGTGCCGGACACGGTGACGCCCACCCATCGGGTCCCCTCTCTAGTCGACTGGAGAGGGGCCGCCGCGTCGTCGGCGGAAACCACGGCGGCCCCCAGTGACAGGGCGCGCCCGCCGGGTTGTGGCCTCCACCGAACGCGCCGTCCTGTTGACACCCTGCCGACTGTTGTGGCGCAATCACACCACGTAGCCGAATGGCTCCGGAAGATTCGGGACGTCCTGAAAGGACGCGGGATGAACCATGCTGTCGTAGAGGCCATGGCCGCCGCTGGAGCGACCGCCGAAAGCCTCGCAGCTCAGATAGGTGTCGACCCGAAGACGGTCGCGCGCTGGGCAAACCCGGGACGCATCCCGCAATCTCGACATCGTGCACAGGTCGCTGCGGTCCTCGGGCGGGAAATCGCGGACCTCTGGCCCGACGCACTACGGCGCCGAGAGCCGGTGTGGTTTCGGCCGTGGCTAGATATCGAGCGTGAGGCGGTCGCGCTGCGGGCTTATCAGCTTGCCTGGGTGCCGGGTCTACTTCAGACCGAGGCGTATGCTCGCGCAACGCTCGCCTGGGAGGCGTTAACCCCAACCGAAGTAGACGAGTTGGTCTCGGCGCGCATCGCCCGGCAAAAGGTCCTGACCCGTAGTCGTGGGCCGCTGTTCGTCGCAGTGATGGACGAGCAGGTCATTCGTCGCGCGGTCACAGCGGACCGGAGCCTCATGGCTACGCAGCTCGCCCAACTCGTGACTTGGGCCGAGCTGCCGAATGTCCAGCTCCACATCGTGCCGGGCGACGCGCCAGCGCATCCGGGGCTGAATGGGCCGTTCACCCTCGCTGAACTACCCGGCGGGACTCGCGCGGCGCACGTCGACAGCCAAGCACGCGCGCAGATCATCGACCAGGCTTCCGACCTTGCTACCCTGGAGCGACGGTGGGAGCGCATACGGGGCGAGGCTCTTCCCCGGGGACGTTCCCTGGACATCCTGAGAGAAGCGGCAGCCTCATGGACATGACCGGTGCGCGGTGGCGCAAGAGCACGAAGAGCGGCAGCAACGGCGGCGACTGCGTCGAGGTGGCCGACAACCTTCCCGGCGTCGTCCTCGTCCGCGACTCCAAGAATCGGGACGGCGGGACGCTGACCTTCACCCCGACAAGCTGGCGAGGCTTCGTCGACCTGGCGAAGGAGATCGGCGCAGTCGGCTGACGACGTCACACACCACGGGCCTCCGGCACTGTCGGGGGCCTGAGGCGTTCGTGGGGCCGTAACGCAGGTTCAGGCACAGTGACTAGCGGCGTGACGAACGAAAGCGGCACCGGCGGTTCAAAGCCTTGACCCATCAACCGCGCTTCGGGAGAAGCGCTGACGTCCGCCGAGGTGAACGACCTCGTGACGGATCGGATCAGCCGACAGGTAATCCTGGGGAGCGACCGGGCGGTGATGACCGACCGACTCACCTATCCCGCCGAGTGCGCGGCCTTACCCAGCGTTCAAGGTCACTTCCATCGCGATGGTCGGCATATACCTGGGACTCGCCGGACCGTTCACCATCGCCGAATTGCCCGACGGCGAGCGTCGGGCACGTAGACAGCCAGGCCGACACTCGATTCGTCCAGGCAACGATGGACGTTGCTACCCTGGATCGACGGTGGGAGAGGGTTCGCGGCGAGGCCCTGTCGCGGGCGCAATCCCTGGACCTCATCAGAGAAGCGGCACGATCATGGACCTGAGCGGCGCCCACTGGCGCAAGAGCACGAAGAGCGGGAACAACCAGGGCGACTGCGTCGAGGTGGCCGACAATCTTCCCGGCGTCGTCCTCGTCCGCGACTCCAAGAATCGGGACGGCGGGACGCTGACCTTCACCCCGACAAGCTGGCGAGGCTTCGTCGACCTGGCGAAGGGCATCGGCCCGCTCGGCTGACCCGTCCACAATCTCACAGGCCCTCGGCGTGGTCCGGGGGCCTGCTGTCGGCGTGCGAGCCAACGTGCCCAACCGGGTACGCCCGAACGAACCCAGCTTCATAGCGACGTTGAACGATTTACCCCGGCAGTACGTGACCCTGCCGTCCATCCGACCATCGGCTTAACGACCATCGCTGTCCGGCTCGAGCCGAGATCAGTAATCATCAAGGGTGACTGTTTGGCAGCCGAGCTGCCGCACGGATCGCGGCTAAATGAGGATGCCGCCGTTGGTGCGGGCACCAGCCAGCATGACCAGGTGCACGAGCCGGCCGTCCGCGATTCTCGAGTAGGTGTTCACTCCGCTGTCGGCAGGGCCGGGTGGTCGGTGGGGTAGATGCCGATCGCGAACCCGTACATGGTTTCGCCGGACCTCGGCATCCGGTCGAACTCATCCACCAGTTGCGCCATCTGGTCCCAGAACTGAGAGGCCTGATCCTCCGAGATGCGCGCATGTCGGATGAAGCCCCAGAGCTTTCCCTGCTCGAACGCCTTCGCGGACTCGCGTGCAGCCACCTCGAAGTCGTTGAAGTCGCCCGGCAGCTCTTCGCCAGCGGGTGACGACTCCGCTGCCACGTGGAACATACGCGCGGTGCGTCCGTAGAAGCGCTCCTCGATCGCCCGCACCTTCCGCGTCCGCACCACCTGTAGCAGGCCGTTGCGGGTGAGCACTCCCACGTGGTGCGCGACCGTGCTCTTCGGGCGCTCGACCGCGGCCGCGAGCTCGGTGACGGTCGCGGCCCGCTCGTGGAGGAGCTGCAGGATCGTGGTGCGGAGCGGGTGGCCGATGGCCTTCACCTGGTCCGGTCTGGTCAGCGCCATCCGATCGGCTAGCTCGTAGTCCGGGGGGTTGTCGGCCATGGCATGGCAGACTAGCATCGCGGAACGTTCCGGAAATCTCGATCGTTCGCAAGGAGTTCAACGCCGTGACCGACGTGCTGCTTTACCACCACATTCAAGGCCTGACCGACGGGGTCCGGAGCTTCGCCGACAGCCTGCGACAGGCCGGGCATACCGTGCACACGCCGGACCTGTTCGACGGCCACACGTTCGGCAGCATCGAGGAGGGGTTCGGATTCGCTCGAGAGTTGGGGCTCGACGCGATCCGGGAGCGCGGCACCGCCGCGGCCGACGAACTCGGCCCCGGGCTCGTCTACGCCGGATTCTCCTTCGGCGTGACGATCGCCCAGCGGCTCGCGCAGACTCGGCCCGGTGCCCGCGGGGCACTCCTCATGGACTCCTGCCTCCCGGTCGCGGAATTCGGAGAGACGTGGCCCGAGGGCGTGCCGGTGCAGATCCACGGCAAGGAGGGCGACGAGTTCTTCGACGAGGACCTGCCGGCCGCACGCGAGCTCGCCGGCTCCACGGCGAACGCCGAGCTGTTCGTCTATCCCGGCGACCAGCACCTCTTCGCCGATTCCTCGCTCGACGCGTACGACCCGGAGGCGTCCGCGCTGCTCATGGAGCGGGTGCGGACGTTCCTCGCCTCCGTCTGACCGGCGCGGCCCTAACTAGTAGCTGGCCCAGGTTTCGTCCGGAAATCGGCAGTTCAACGAGTTCCCCTGTCCGCGGCTCGAGCGGACGCTGTGCCACCGCCCGGATCGCGGCAGATGACCACACCTGATCTTGGCATCGTCGGCTCAGACAACGCCGCTGCTAAGGCGGTTCTGGGAGTATCAGTGGACCGGTGCCCGGCTCGCGGCTTGGATGCTGGTTTTTGGCATGGTGATCGTCGCTGCTGCTACACGCGCCCGACCACACCGGCGTACGTCGAGTGGTGCGGACGGCAGGCGGCCAAGCGCACTGCGTCCTCGCTCAACGACGTGGGCGCGGAACACGCGTACCTACTATGCGTGCCGGACTCACCGAAGTAGCGACGACCAGCCGGTACGGCTGAGGATCTCTGTGGCGATCTCGTCTGCGGGCCGGTCGTCCGTGTCCACTCGCAGATCTCCGACCCCGTCCAGGGCGTTGACGATCCGCGCCGCCTGCTCGGCGATCTCGCGTAGCCGCGCCTGCGGTTGCCCGATCAGCTCGTCGCCGGCCAGGCCCCTTGTCGGGGTGAGGCCTCGGCCGCGGCGCGCGACCCGGTCGCCCAGCACTCGCCGACTGGCCTGTAGCCGGCACAGCGTGATCGTGGCGGCGGGCAGCGCGGCCGTGTACGCGGCTAAATCCTCCGGCCGGTCGAGCGGGCCGACCGTGATCAGACATGCCGCCCCGCTGGCCCGGAATGTCCGCCACGCGGCGGCGAGGTTGGCCGCCTTGAGTTGGTGGTTGCCCGGGTCGTCGGCCGGGGCCGGGCGGTGGAAGCCAATCTGGTCAAGGTCGACGAACGCGGCGTTGGCACCGGCGCGGCGGGCCTGCTGGTACACCTGCCAGCCGACGGTTGACTTGCCGACGGCGGCCGGTCCGCACAGCCAGAGGATTTCGCCCGGCGTGGGGTCTGGTACCTCCCGGGTTCGGTGCGGCCGCACGGCTGGCGTCGCTAAATCGGGCCAGCTGGTTCGTGCCCGGACGAGGTCGACGACCTGCGCGACGGTGAGCCCGGTGGTGTCGACGCACGGTTCGGTCGCGAAGGCCCGGTCGAGGGCATCGGCGTACGCGAACTCCTCAGCGAAATCGTCAACAGTCGGGCGGCCGCGGGCAGCCAGCCGCCGGCCTAGCTCCGCCGGATCGGCGCGCAGCCGGCACGTGGTCAGCGCCGCATGCGGTACGAGGTCGGTGTCCACCCCGCGAACCGGGTCCGTGACGCCCGGGACGACCACGCACCGGGCACCCGCGTCCCAGAAGTTGGCCACGACCTGGTCGAGGGTACGAGCCTTGAGCCGGTGGCGGCCCGGATCGTCGGCGGGCTCGAGTGCCCAGTGGTGCGGCGTCGGCGGGGCGTAGCACATCCCGAGCTGGTCGATGTCGACGTAGCCAGTGGATATGCCCTCCTTGGCGAGCTGGACGAACAACTCCCAGGTAACGGTGGTTTTCCCGACCCCCGACGCCCCGAACAGCCACAGCACCGGCAACGCGATCACGGCTGCGAGTATCGGGACTGGAGAGCGCCCGGTCGACCGATTATCCGCCGCCCGGGACCGGTCACCGCATGTCAAGGCGTGGCCGGTGTTGGGTCCTTTCTTTGTCCGGAGCCTTCGTCGGACTGAACGCGACCGCGACGTCCGCACATCGGCAGTTCCGGGCGCCTGCAGGGGCGCCGTCTACGCTCACGCTACGTGACGCGCGGATCGCGGCATGACAGTGCGTCGGTCCGCCGACTAACTGTCATAAGGGCAATACCTGCTTTCCGGTGGACTGCTGAGGCAAGCCGACATCAGGCGAGTTGCTCGTCGCCTCGGATGCGGGCGTGCAGGTGCATGTCGTGCCGGCCGTCGGAGTGGATGGCATCGCTGCGTTTGGTGCCCTCCAGTAGGAACCCGGCTTTGACGGCGACGCGGCAGGAGGCATGGTTGTGGGTCGAGTGGTCCAAATGCAGACGGTGGAAACCGGCCTCGCCGAGTGCCCAGACGCTCAGGGCCGTCAGCGCCCGGGACGCCACGCCTGCTCCACGGGCGGCCGGGAGCACCCAGTATGCGCACCCTGCGACACCATCATCGAGATTCATTCCGCCCATGGCGATGCGCCCCAGCACCTCATTGCCGCCGCGGGTCACCGCCCAACTCGCGCCCGTCTCCTGCGCCCAGGCCTGGCGATACTGTTCGAACCACTCACGGACCTGGTCTTCAGATGCGGGTTGGCGAGTGTGCCAGTGCTGGATCTCGGGGTTCTGGTAAGCAGCGAGGAAAACTGCTGCGTCGAAAGGCTCCCAGGGTCGCAAGAGCAGGCCACCCGGGGCGGAAAGCATCGGTTGCGGGCCGGCGGCGAGGGTTCCGGCGGGGATGGCAGGCGGCGTCGAAAGGGTTGCCCTCACGCCTTATCCTCTCCCGGCGGTGATGACCTGTGTCAAGTTCCCCGCCAACTGCGCATCGGCATTTCGCTGCATGTCGACCTCAACGCCATCCGTCATGATCCGTGTACTCATCTCGGCAGAAGCGGATGCACCATAGGGTCGATACCGGCCCGCCGGCAACAGAGCGTCACCATGACCGCCCGTCCGTTCCTGTGGGTCTCGTTGAATCCGCTGGCCGGATCGCCGCAGTTGGAGGCTCGGACGTGCCTCCGCCGTCTGCGCGACGGTGGGCACGTTCAGCTGCACCCGGTTGCACACGTTGACCCGTACGCCGCCGACACCTGCCCGCTATCCGCATGCGTTCCTCGACGAACGAGTACCGGCGCCACCCGCACTGATCGGGTGCCGCGGACGCATGCTCCGCCTTGGTTGACACCGACTACCCCCCGGGCAGACGCGGAAGTTAGGGTGATCGATGAGGCTTCACTGTTTCGCCCACGCCCGCCCTGGCGCGCCTGGACCACCGCTGATCATGGAGGTGCGGCGCCCCGCACAACAGGCATTGGCATCCTTCTCGCCCACCATGGCTCTTGGCTGCCGGCATGGACGAGCAGCCACCCCGCACGCGATGAAGCAGGGCCACGGACGAGGTCCGCCGCGAACTACAGGCGAGTCACCGACTCAGCAACCTAGAGCCCGAGGTAGGCGGCGATGCCGTTGGCGTGCCCGCGGGCGGTGGCGGTGATGAAGTCGGCGCGCTTGAGCAGGTTCGCGTCGGCCACGGTGTCGATGAACAGGTTCTCGGTCAGGACCGCGGGCATGACGGTCTCGCGCAGCACGTGGAAGTTGGCGGTCTTCTGACCGCGGTCGGTGACCGATCCGATGGTGCGCATGCCCGACAGCACCCGGGAGTGGACCGCACTGTGCAGGGCGGCGGTGTTGCCGGTGGTCCCCGGGTAGCGGTAGCTCTCGAAACCCGTACCGCCGCCGGAGTTGATGTGGATGCTGACGAAGATCGTGGCGCCCCACGCGTTGGCGTCGTCGGTGCGGTACGTGAGACTGCGGGTGACGTCGCTGGTGCGGGACATCCGCACGTCGACGTTCCAGTTGGCCTTCAGGATGTCCCGGGTCTGGAGCGCGATGTTGAGGGTGAGGGCCTTCTCGGTCAGGCCGTTTCCGACGGCGCCGGGGTCGGTGCCGCCGTGCCCGGGGTCGAGGTAGACCTTCGGGACCGCCGCGTGCGCGGTTCCGGCCGCCGCCCAGGGCGCCACGACGAGACCAGCGGCGGCGGCCAGCAGGGTGCGACGACGCGCTGAGGAGTTAGCGATCATGAACACCTCTTCACGGGAAACAGGTGCCGGGGAGCGGCCGCCGACCGTCCTGTACCCGCGCGGGCTGGCACGGCGCCACCGCAATGCATGTAGATATAGAAATGCATAGGTCACTGGGGCGCGGGCGGGCAGCCGGGGCGGCCGGCCTGGTCACCGGCGCTGCCGGCGTACCGGATCTCCTGGCGGCGCCGAAGCCGTGCGCCCTCGCACGGCTTCGGCGTTCGTCAGGCCGGGCCTAGAACTGACCGCTGGTGCACACGGAGTTGGTTCTCCAACATTCGGCGTACCCGGTCACGTAGTGGTAGTAGTCATCGACGAGGACCTCGACCTTGGTGATCCCGCCGGACACCTGGCTGCCGTCGAGCGGGATGTTGCCGATGGTGAACCACTGGCCGGCCGAGCCGCCGCAGTAGAGGCCGGTCTCGTAAGTGTCGAGCAACGCCGATCCCTGCCAGCCCCACGCCGTGAGGTATCCGCATTCGCCGGCGTTGGCGTAGAACTTCACCGAGGTGAGCGTGACGGACCTGCTGTACCAGGCCAGCCCGCCGGTGCCCTGGACCGCCAGCGCACCGGCCCCGTTGGCGTGGACCGCCTTGGCGACGAAACTGGTGGGAGAGGCACTCGCGGCGGGGCTGAACCCCAGCACGGCCACCGCCAACATGCCGATCGCGACACCTGCTTGCGCCAACCGTCGTCTGAGCATTGTCATCTCCTCCTGCTCTCGAGTGGGACATCCGGCACCGCCGCCTGATGAGGCGCAGCGGGTGCCGTCTCGACTGAACCCGACGCGGCAATCAGGCCGGCGCAAACCGACCGAATCCGAATGCCGCCGGGATGGACCGTCACAGCCTGGGGGCGTTCCTGCTTCGCCGCGCACCTCGCCCGGCTTCGACGCCCTGTCAGGCCGGGCCTAGAGCTGACCGCTGGTGCACGCCGAGCTGGTTCTGCTGCAGTAGGCGTACCCCCTCACGTAGTGGTAGAAGTCGACGGCGTAGACCCTGACCTGGGTGATCCCACCGGACACCTGACTGCCGTCGAGCGCAACGTTGCCGATGGTGAACCACTGGCCGGTCGCGCCGCCGCAGTAGTAGTTGCCACCCTCGGCCGGACGGTAGACAACGTCGATGAGGGTCGACCCCTGCCAGCCCTCCGCCGCGAGGTATCCGCATTCGCCGGCGTTGGCATAGAACGTCACCGAGGTAAGCGTGACGGACCTGCTGTACCAGGCCAGCCCGCCGGTGCCCTGGACCGCCAGCGCACCGGCCCCGTTGGCGTGGACCGCCTTGGCGACGAAACTGGTGGGAGAGGCACTCGCGGCGGGGCTGAACCCCAGCACGGCCACCGCCAACATGCCGATCGCGACACCTGCTTGCGCCAACCGTCGTCTGAGCACTGTCATCTCCTCCTGCTCTCGAGTGGGACATCCGGCACCGCCGCCCGATGAGGCGCAGCGGGCGCCGTTGCGACTGAACACGACGCGGCGACCAGGGCGCCGCAAACCGACCGAATCCGAATGCCGCCGGGGACGGTCCGGTCGATAGCCTGGGGACCGTGCCTGCTCCGCCGAAATCGGCCGTCTTTCACCAGCCGCCCGATCCCGGGCAGGCCGCCACCCTCGACGACATCGTGGAGCAGCTGCGGCTGCTGAAGGTCTGGGCTGGGAATCCGTCCTACGAGGTCATCAAGGACCGGATCAACGCGGCGTGGGCCAGGACGGGCCGGCCCGCCGTCGAGTTGACCCGTAAGACCACCGTGGTGGACTGTTTCCGGCCCGGCCGTCGCCGGCTCAACACGGATCTGGTCGTCGCCATCGTCGAGGCGCTGCATCCCGACGTCGGCTACGTGAGCCAGTGGCGGCAGGCGCTGCGGATCATCGGCGGCGAAGCCACCGCCGCGTCCCAGGTACGCGTCCACGACCAACTCCCGCACGATCTCGCGGACTTCACCGGCCGTACCGGCGAACTCGATCGGCTACGCGCCGCACTCCGCCGCCGCATCTCCACCGGGATGGTCGGCGTTATCGAGGGAATGGCGGGGATCGGCAAGACCCGCCTGGCCGTCCGCGCCGCGCGGCTGCTCGCCGCGGAGCGGCCGTTCGACCACGTCCTGTTCGTCAACCTGCGGGGATTCCACCCGGATCCGGCCCAGCCTCCGGTCGACCCGGGCGCTGTCCTCGACGGCTTCCTGCGTCTGCTCGGCGTACCCGCGCACCAGATCCCGCACGCTCTGCCGGATCGCGCAGCCGCGTACCGCCGGCGGGTCGCCGGAACGCGGGCGCTGGTCGTCCTCGACGACGCCGCGGACGCCGATCAGGTCCGTCCACTGCTCGCCGAGGTTCCCGACTGCGTCACCCTGATCACCAGCCGGCGGCGCCTGGCGCCGCTGCCGCCCGGGGTTCGGCTGCGCCTGGACGTCTTCACCCCGGACGAGGCCGTCGCGTACCTCGCCGACGCCGTCCCCGGCACCCCGGCCGGCACGGACCCGCAGGCCACGGCCCGAATCGCCCGGCTGTGCGGCCACCTGCCCCTCGCTCTCGGCCTGGTCGCCGCCCACATCCGCAGCAGGCCCGGGTGGACGCTCACCGACCACGCCGACCGGCTCGCCGAGCGCCATCGGAACCGCCGCCTGGACACCGGCGTCGAGCTCGCGCTCGACCTGTCCTACCGCCGCCTGCCCAGCAGCCACCGCCGAACGCTGCGACTCATCGCGCTGCATCCCGGGCAAGACCTCGACTGGTACGCCGCCGCAGCGCTCGCCGACGTCAGCCTGCCCACGGCGCGGGCGCACCTGAACGAGCTGCACCGCGACCACGTGGTTCAGTCGGCCGCTCCGGGAAGGTACGCGTTGCACGACGTCCTTCGGGCATATGCCCTGAACCAGGCCGGGGACGAGGACCCGCCGCCGGTACGCCGCACCGCCCTGACCCGGCTGTTCGACTACTACCTGGGTACAGCCGCTGCCGCGATGGACGTCCTGCACCCGGCCGAAGCGCACCGCCGCCCCCGGATCAGCGCGCCGACCACCCCGGTGCCGGGCCTGCCCGACGCCGGGACTGCCCGGGCCTGGCTGGACGCCGAACGGGACACCCTCGTCGCGGTCGCCGTCCACACCACGGCCCAGGGCTGGCCCCACCATGCCATGCGGTTGTCGGCGACGCTGTTCCGCTACCTCAACGGCGGGTACTACTCCGAAGCCCTCATCGTGCACGGCCGCGCCCGCGACGCCGCCCGCGACCTGGCAGACGTGGCCGGGCAGGCGACCGCCCTGACCAACCTCGGCGCCGCGTGCGTGCAGACCGGACGGTTCGAGCAGGCCACCGACCACCTGGAACAGGCCCTGAAGCTGTATCGGCAGCTCGACGACGACACCGGGCAGGCGCGCGTCCTGACCAACCTGGGGGTCATCGAGGCGCGCCTGGGCCGCTACCGGCAGGCGGCCCGCCGCCACGACGCCGCGCTGGCCGGCTACCGGCAGGCCGGTGATCTCACCGGCGAAGCCCGCGCCCTGGGCAACCTCGGCTTCGCCGAGGCACGACTCGGTGACCACCTGAACGCCGCCGAACGATATGCGCAAGCCCGGGACCTGTGCCGGCGGACCGGGGACCGCACGGGCGAGGCGTCCATGCTGGGCAACCTCGGCGACGTGGAGCTGCAGCTCGAACGCTACGACGCCGCCCGCGAACACATCGAACAGGCCCGCAGCTTCTACCAGGAGCGCGGCGACCGTGACGGCGAGGCCTGGACGCTGACCAGCCTGGGCGTTCTCGAAACGCGCCTCGGCCGACCGGGGCCGGCCATCGATCATCATCGGCAGGCGCTGGAGGTCTTCCGCCGAGCCGGTGCCCGGGACGGCGAGACGTACGCGCTCAACGGCCTCGGCGAGGCAGCCGAGGCGTACGACTCGCTGGCCCACCACGGCGCCGCCCTGGACATCGCCGCCGAGATCGGCGCGGCCGACCAGCAGGCCCGAGCGCACGCCGGCCTCGGCCGCGCCTGGCACCGTCTCGGTGACGCCGACCAGGCCCGGCATCACTACGGTGCGGCGCTGGCGCTCTATGGTCAGCTCGGCATGCCGCAGGCCGAGGACATCCGGACCCAACTCGAAACCATTGCCGCGGAGGGGACAGCCTCGTCATGACGCCGCACTGCAGACGGCTTCCGCTAGCCTCATGGGCCTGGCCGTAGGTCGCCTGGCGTCGATACCCCTCGCCTGCCCAGCCGCCATCCGGCCACCGTCCAGCAGGCGCCCCAGAGCAGGAAGAACGGCGACCAGAGCAGCAGATCCCAGTGCGCCAGGGTGCGAGCCAGCGCGGCGTGCTCGCCCGGCGGCGGGCGAACCCCGGTCAGCAGCAGGGCATCGCCGACGAAGCCGAACCCGAGCACCCCGAGCGACCGGGCGATCATGAGGACCCCCAGCGTCCAGGCGACCGCGACCAGCAGCCGGCGCGGGACGGCCGTACCCCAGGGGCGGACGGTGGCCAGCGCGACGACGACCCCGACCACCGCGGCGGCGGCCAGCACCCAGTGGCTCGCCACGAACAGCGGATCACGCGCAAGCAGCCGTTCGCGCAGCTCCGGGGGCAGCGGATCCCTGTCGGCCAACGCATTGGCCCCCAGCGCCTGGGCGAGCTTCATCGATCCGTAGGCCGCGGCGCACGCCGCCGCCCCGTACGCGCCGACCCGCGCCCGATCAGGCCGCGACACGTCGTCTCGTCGCCTTCGCGTACGACTGGATCATCGCCAGGTGCAGCCCGATCACGACGATCCCGAGGACCGCGTGATACCACTGCCAGCCCACGCCGATGCCGACGAACCCGTCCACGATCATGATCAACGCGCCGGTGAGGCGCCTACCGCGCAGGAGGGAGCACCAGCCGTTCTCCTGGGAACGGGCGGAACTTCACCTCGGACTGATCGGCGCCGACCGTCAGCGTCCGGAGTGGCAGACTGCCTTCTCCGACGCCGGCCGAATATCGGTCGATAGGCGCCCACGGGGCAGGCAGACTCGGGCGGTGATCGAGATAACCCCCGACCTCGTGCACTCCCTGGTCTCCGAGCAGTTCCCGCAGTGGAGCCACCTGCCCGTAGCGCCGGTGGCCCGGCAGGGCTGGGACAACCGGACGTTCCGGCTCGGCGACGAGTTGACCGTACGCCTGCCGAGCGCCGAAGGGTACGTACCCGGCGTCGACAAGGAGGACCGGTGTCTGCGCGTACTGGCCGGTCACGTGCCGCTGCCGGTCCCGGAGCCGGTCGCGACCGGCCGCCCGGCCGCCGGCTACCCGTTCCCCTGGTCCATTCGGCGCTGGCTGCCCGGGGAGACCGTCGAGGCGGCCACGGACGTCGACCGGGCCGCGTTGGCACGGGATCTCGGCGCCTTCCTGACCGCGCTCCGACAGGCTCCCACCGAGGCGGGGCCAGCCTGCGGCCGTCATTCCTTCTTCCGCGGCTGCCACCCCAGCGTCTACAGCGACGACGTCGAGCAGTCCCTCGACCGGCTCCGGAACGTCGTCGATGTCGCGGCCTGCCGGGCGGTCTGGGCGCAGGCGCTCACCTCGGCCTGGCCGTCGGCGCCCGCGTGGTTCCACGGCGACGTCGCCGTCGGCAACCTGCTCACGACCGGCGGAAGACTGTCCGCGGTCATCGACTTCGGCACCTGCGGCGTCGGCGACCCCGCGTGCGACCTCGTCATGGCCTGGACGTACTTCGAAGGCGACGAGCGGAAGCTCTTCCGCGAAGCCGTGGGCCTGCCCGACGACGCGTGGCGCCGGGCCCGCGGATGGGCGTTGTGGAAGGCGCTGGTGACCATGGCGGGGCAGTCCAGTCCGGACCCCGAGGGCGTGCAGAGCCGGATCCTCGTCCAGGTGCTCGAGCACCGCATGGCGGACTGACCGGCCTGCCGGCCCCTGCGTCCGCGCCCGGAGTCTGTCGGAGGGGCCTGCCATCATGCTGCTCACCACACGGCGAGGAGCGGGACCGGACGGCATGGCAACGGTGATGATTCGGGACGAGACGGCGACGGGACGAGCCATCGACAGGTGGCCGCTGGCCGGCATGCCGGAGCGCATGTCCGCCCGGGAGCTGGTCCGGTTGCGGGTACGCGAGGAGGTCGCGCGGTTCAACGCGAGCCAGGCAGAGCACTTCCGGGGACTGGTGCAGCCGACCGATGCCGAGGCGACGTTGAACGGCTACCGAACTGCCCGCGGCAGGCGGCTCGACTGGGAGCGCCAGGCCGACGCCGCCTGCGCCGCCTTCGCCCGCAACGGCTTCGTCCTGCTGGTGGGCGACCACCAGGTCGAGGACCTGGACGAGGAGATCGACCTGCGGTCCGATCCCGAGCTGGCGTTCGTGCGGCTCGTGCCGCTGGTGGGCGGCTGACGTGGGCGGCTGGGCGGATCTGCTCCCGGCGCTCGGCGACGCCGACCGCCGGCAGGTGGAGGCCGGGCTCGACGAGGCCGACGCCCGGATCCGGGCGGTGCTGCGCAGGGCGGACGAATACCACTGGGTTCACTCGGTGACGAACGTGCCGGAGTGGGCGCCGGTCCGGTCCTGGCCGGCCGGGGAGCGCCGCCGCGCCGCCCTGGCCCTGCACCTGGAGGCCACCCGCGGCGGCGGTCAGGCGCTGGGCGACGCGGTGCGGGAGCTCGCCGAGGGGGACGTCCCGTGGCGGCGGGCCGACCTGCTCTGGTGCCTCGAGTCTGCCGGGCACGGCGGCGAGTGGACGGACTGGGTTCACCTGGAACTTCCGGCGGTGATCGCCAAACGCCTGCCGGCGGCGGAGTTGGTCGACCTGGCGCCGGCACTGGCCGCCCTGCTCAGGGAACTCGCCAACGACGACTTCCTGGCGGCGGGCGCACGGCGGCGGGCCCTGGGGCTGGTCGCGACGGCCCTCGACCGGGCCACCGGGAGCCGCGTGCCGTCCTGGCTGCTGCACGACGGCGACGGGTTCGGCCCGCGGGTCCGCGCCGATCTGGGCGGCGTCCTCGCCGCCCCCGGGGTGGCGGGCCTGTTGGGGCACTGCGCGTCGCTCGACCGGCCGGCGGCGCCGGCGCGGTGGCTGCGCCGGTTCGACGAGCATCTCGCGGCGGCAGGGGGCGGGGAGGCCGTCCGCGCGATCTGCGTGGCGTTCGTGGCACACGACGGCTGGGTGCACGACGACTCCGATCTTCTCCTGCGCGGGCTGGTGTGGGCGCTGTCCCGGGACGGCGACGATTCGGCGACGGACCTGCTGGCACGGGTCACGGCCGTCGCGGCGGCGGCACCGCGGGGTGCGGCAGGTCACCCCAACGCCCCGCGCACGGCCGTCGCGGCGACCGGCCTGCTGGCGAAGCGGGGCGGCGAGGCGCCGGTGCGGACCCTGGCGCGGCTGGCGGCGACGGTGCGGAACAGGGCGCTGAGCCGCAAGATCGAGGCCGCGCTGAGCACCATCGGGGCGGCCCGCGGGTGGTCGCCCGGCGAGGTGCTGGAGCTGGCGGTCGACGACCACGGTCTGGACGTCGACGGCCGGCTGCGCGTGCGGCTGGGCGCGTACGAGGCGACGGTCGAGGTGGCCGGCGAGAAGGCCCGGCTGACCTTCGCGCGCGACGGCGCGCCGCTGCGGGGCGTACCCGCCGGGGTGAAGCAGGCGCACGGCGGCGAACTGCGGCAGCTGCGCGACCTCGGCAAACGGGTCGGCGCGACGCTGGCGGCCGAGCGTCAGCGGGTGGAGGGGCTGCTGTCCGAGGAGCGCACGTGGGCGTACCCGGACTGGGTGTCCCGGTACCTGGACCACCCTGTCACCGGCGCGCACGGGCGGCGGCTGCTGTGGGAGACCGGCGACGACGGGCAGCGGTGGTCGGTCGGCCTGCCCCGGTGCGACGCCGACGGCTGGGCGCTGGTGGGCCGCGACGGTGGCGTGCTGCGCGGGGAGCGGGTCCGGCTGTGGCATCCCGTCCGCGCGGCCGTGGACGAGGTGCTGGCGTGGCGAACGCAGCTGCTCGCCGAGGGTGTGACGCAGCCGTTCAGGCAGGCGTTCCGGGAGGTCTACCTGCGCACGCCCGCCGAGGAGGCGACGGCCGCCTACTCCAACCGGTTCGCCGCGCACATCCTGCGCTACCGGCAGGCGAACGCGCTGATGCGCGCCCGGGGCTGGCAGGCCGACTACCTCGGCCCGTGGGACGGCGGGCGCGACAGCGAGGCCACCAGGGTGTTCGGCGGCGGCGCGTGGCGGGTGTCCTTCCACCACCAGCTCGCGCACACGGGGGACGATCCCGGCCACGAGGCGTTGTACTGCTTCACGGACCAGGTGCGGTTCGCCCGACGCGACGGCGCGACGTGGCAGCCGGCGCCGGTCGCCGAGGTGCCACCGCTGGTCTTCACCGAGGCCATGCGCGACGTGGATCTGTTCGTGGGGGTCACCTCGATCGCCACCGACCCGCAGTGGGCCGACCGCGGCGACGACCGGTTCGGCCGGTACTGGCGTAGCAGCGTCGGCGCCGCGCTGACCCCGTCGGCGCAGGTGCGCCGCGACGCGCTGGCCCGGCTGCTGCCCCGGCTGCGGATCGCCGACCGGGTCAGCCTGTCGGAGCGCCACCTGCACGTGCGGGGCAACCTCCGCGGGTACCGGATCCACCTCGGCTCGGGAAACATCATGATGGAGCCGGACGACGCGTACCTGTGCATCGTCGCGGCCCGCGACCGGACCCAGCGGCTGCACCTGCCGTTCGAGGACGATCCGATGCTGTCCACGATCCTGTCCAAGGCGATCATGCTCGCGGCCGACGACACGATCACCGACCCGACCGTGCTGCGGCAGCTCACCCGGCGGGCCGGCTCCTGACGACACCCCCGTCAGGGCGGCGCGGGCGGCGCGACAGACGAGCACGAACAGGATCTTCCTGGCCGATGGGGTGATCAAGGACCTCCTTACATAGATCGATCTACCTATTTTCCTTTGATCGACATGGCCATATCCTCACCCCGATCGACCCACGTCACCGATGCGGTGGTCAGCGCCCACGCGGGCCCAGCGTCGATCCGAGGAAGGATGAGGATGAGTCACCCGAACAGCACGGGCCGGCGCGGCAGGCTCGCCGCGCTCGCCATCGTCTCGGCGGCGGCCACCGTCGCCGTCATGGGCACCACCCCTGCCCAGGCCGCGCCCGCCACCGGCACCATCCGGCCGGCCGGTTCCGCCGACGTCGTCGCCGACAGCTACATCGTCGTGCTGAACGACACCGCGACCCTGCGCGGCCGGGGCGTCGCGGACACCGCCGCCGACCTCACCGCCCGCTACGGCGGCTCGGTGGGGCGCACGTACCAGCACGCGCTGCGCGGCTTCGAGGTGGCGCTGCCCCGCGCCGCCGCCGAGCGCCTGGCCGCGAACCCGGCTGTGGCGTACGTGCAGCAGAACGGCATCTACACCGTCAAGGGCACCCAGAGCCCGACCTCGTCGTGGGGCCTGGACCGGATCGACCAGCGCAACCTGCCGCTGAACAACTCGTACACCTACCCGGTGACGGGCAGCGGCGTGAAGGCGTACATCATCGACACCGGCATCCGGTTCGCCCACAGCGACTTCGGCGGGCGTGCGGTGACCGGGTACGACGCCGTCGACGGCGGCAGCGCCGACGACTGCCACGGGCACGGCACGCACGTCGCCGGCACGGTCGGCGGCTCGTCGTACGGCGTGGCCAAGGGCGTGCAGCTGGTCGGCGTCCGGGTGCTGAACTGCTCCGGCAGCGGCACCACCGCCCAGGTCGTCGGCGGCATCGACTGGGTCACCGGCAACCACACCGCCGGGCAGCCGGCCGTGGCGAACATGAGCCTCGGCGGCGGGGCGGACACCGCGATCGACAACGCGACGGTCAACTCGATCAACGACGGCATCACCTACGCCGTCGCCGCCGGCAACGAGAACACCAACGCCTGCAACTCCTCGCCGGCCCGGGTCGCCGCCGCGATCACGGTCGGTGCCACCCAGAACAACGACGCCCGCGCGTCGTACTCGAACTACGGCTCCTGCCTGGACATCTTCGGGCCGGGCACGAACATCACCTCGGCCTGGTACACCAGCGACACCGCCACCAACACCATCAGCGGCACGTCGATGGCGACCCCGCACGTGGCCGGTGCCGCCGCGCTGGTGCTGGCCCAGAACGCCTCCTACACCCCGCAGCAGGTGCGCGACTACCTGGTCAACAACTCCACGGCCAACGTGGTGACCAGCCCGGGCACCGGCTCGCCGAACAGGCTGCTGTACGTCGTCAACGGCACGGCGACGAACGACTTCTCCGTCTCGGTCTCCCCGGCCTCCGGCTCGACCACGCCGGGCGGCTCGGTCACCACGACGGTGAACACCACGACCACCTCCGGCAGCCCGCAGACGGTGAACCTCTCGGCCAGCGGCCTGCCCAGCGGCGCGAGCGCATCGTTCACCCCGTCGTCGGTGACCTCCGGCAGCTCGTCGAGCCTGCGGATCACCACGTCCGCGTCCACCCCGGCGGGGACCTACACCGTCACCGTCACCGGTACCGGCTCGGTGACCCGCACCGCGACGTACACCCTGGCGGTCGGCTCCGGCGGCTCGTGCGCCAGCCCCGGCCAGAAGATCACCAACCCGGGCTTCGAGTCCGGCACCACCGGCTGGACGCAGACCTCCGGGGTGATCGGTCAGCACGGCGCCAGCGGCCAGCCGCCGCGTAGCGGCACCTGGAACGCCTGGCTGAACGGGTACGGCACCAGCCACACCGACTACGTGTACCAGAACGTGACGCTGCCGGCGGGCTGCAGCACCTACACGTTCAGCTTCTGGCTGCACATCGACAGCGCCGAGAGCACCACGACCACCGCGTACGACACGCTGCGGGTGCAGGTGCTCAACACGTCCGGCACCGTGCTGGGCACCCTGGCCACCTACTCGAACCTGAACAAGGCTACGGGCTACAGCCAGAAGTCGTTCAGCCTGTCCTCGTACGCGGGGCAGACGATCCGGCTGCGCTGGTACGGCGTGGAGGACTCCTCGCTGCAGACCTCGTTCGTCGTCGACGACACCGCGCTCAACGTGTCCTGATCCGCGCTGACTGAACCGGCCACCGTCCGGTCCGAAGATGTTTCGGACCGGACGGTGGCCGCCTGGTGAACTGGCTCAGCTGACGGTCACGGAGACCGTCTTCGGCGGCTGTTGCAGCTGCCCGTAGTTGTCGACCGCCCTGATCACGACGGTGTAGGCCCCCGCCGGGACCACCGGTGACGTGTAGGCGAAGTTCGACCCCGGGGAGCCCGGGCTGGTGAGGAAGGTCGAGATCCACGGCGCGGTGCCCGCGACGAACGCGCCGGAGGCGTTCATCCCCTGGCCCGCGCCGTTGACGATCTGGACCTCCACCTTGGACATGCCGACGTCGTCCACGGCGCGCCCGCTGACCACGATCCTCGACTCGGTGTAGACGGCGCCCTCGGTCGGTACGAGGAGGCTCGGCTCCAGCCGCGGGTCGAGGTCACCCGGGTACACGAGGTACCGGGCGGTGGCGCCGGAGGTCGAGCCGTCCTGCTGACCGGCGGTGTCGACCGCCCACGCCTCGACGCTGTACTCGCCCTTGGTCGGCAGGTCGATCGGCAGGGTGAACGTCGTGCTCGTCGCGCCCGGCGAGGCGAGCGTGGCGTCCACCGTGGCGAAGCTGGCCGCCATGGTGCCGTTCGGCTGCACGTACCGGCCGGTGTCCAGGTCGCGCAGCGCCACCCGCACGCTCTGCACGCCCTTGTCGTCGGTCGCGGTGCCGGCCAGGTCGAGGTGCAGCGCCTCGACGTTCTGGTCGACGCCCGCGAAGCTCAACAGGCCGTTCGGGAAGGTGTCGCCGGGCACCTGGGCGGTGACGGTGAGCCGGCCCAGGTTGGCGGTCGTCGTGCTCAGGCCCAGGTTGTCGGTGGCCCGCACCCGGAAGTCGTACACGCCGGGCGTGAGCGGCGCGGTGGTGTAGGACCAGTTGTACGTCGCGGCGTCGAGGTTCGTCGGCGAGATCCGGTGGTAGGCCGGGATCGAGTCCACGCTCCACGTGCCGTCGGCGGCCAGCGCCTCGCGGGTGGTGTTGTTGCGCAGGTAGATCTCCACCGACTTCAGGGTGTCGTCGTCGCCTGCGGTGCCGGAGAAGGTGATCGGGCTGCCCGGCGCGACGGTGACCGGCGCGGCGGGGGTGGGCGGGGTCATCGGCACGGGCGTGCTGATGGCCACCGTGGGCGCGACACCGGTCGTCGAGACGATCCAGTCCCGGGAGTCGCCGCGCAGGTCGCTCTGACCGGCGATGTCGATGGCGGTGGCGGTCATCTTCCACTCGCCCTCGGTCGGCAGGGTCACCTCGAGCTGCCAGGTGGTCGAGAGCGCGCCGATGGCGTCCGGCTCGCCGCGGAGCGTGTTGTAGACCGGGGCGACCGTCCCGTCGTCCTGCAGGTACTGGTTGTCGGAGCGGCGGAACGCGTACGTCATCGCGCTGACGCCCTTGTCGTCGCTGGCGGTGCCGGTGGCGACGAAGGTGGTGGCGGCGACCAGACCCGTGGCCGGGGAGGTGATCCTCGTCGCCGGCGGCAGGTCGTCGAAGCTGAAGGTCTCGATCTTCTTGATGGCCTTCGTGGCGTCGGCCTCGCCGCTGCCACCGAACGTCTTCGCCTGGACCTGGTACTCGCCGACGGGCATCGACAGCGTCAGGGACCAGGCGGTCGAGGGCGCGTTCACCGTGGCGACCGTGGCGTTGATGCTGTTGGCGGCGCCCCACGTGGTGAGGTCGTCCTGCAGCCACTTGCGGGAGTTCCGGTCCTGGATCTCGATGCCGACCTTGGTGACGCCGGCCGGGGAGGTCGCCTGGCCGTCGAGCGTGAACGGCTCGTTGGCCTGCCTGACCGCGCCCTCGATGGGCGTGACGATCGTCGTGTCGACCGGCGAGGGCGCCGGCGCCCGGGAGAGGTCGAAGAACCCGACCCGCCCCACCGGCAGGCCGCCCTTGGTGTTGCCGTCACCGCCGACGAGGAGACCCCGCGGGGTGGCCAGCATGGCCTTCTCCCCCTCGTACGAGCTGGAGCCCGGGTTCCACTCCAGCGCCGTGCCCGTCGCCGGGTCGAGCGCGCCGATGTGGTCACGGCGGACCACCTGGT
The DNA here is from genome assembly GCF_043198215.1 of Micromonospora sp. NPDC048830. Classification (NCBI taxonomy): domain Bacteria; kingdom Bacillati; phylum Actinomycetota; class Actinomycetes; order Micromonosporales; family Micromonosporaceae; genus Micromonospora; species Micromonospora sp. NPDC048830. The sequence continues at coordinate 13,201 of NZ_JBICUP010000052.1, read as the reverse complement.
CCCCGAGGGCGTAGCCGCTCAGGCCCTGACCCGTGCCGTACCCGACGTTGTCCAGACCGGGCCAGGGGACGTTCGAGGTCGGCGACTCCTGCCAGCTGAAGTGGCCGCCGACGTACACGGCCGTCTCGGTGATGGCGACGGAGTAGACGCTGTCGAAGTGCCGGGACACCCAGATCGGCTCGACGTGGTCGTCGCCGGCCACCGGGAACGCCATCGCGGTGTCGTTGATCGGCGGACGGTCGCCGCCCGAGCCGCTGGTGACGACGAAGTAGGAGTCGTCGGGCGCGATGTCACCGGCGAAGACCCGCTGGATCCCGCCGACGAAGGAGAGGTTGTCCTCCCACAGGCGCGTGCGCCACGGCAGGAGGGTCTTGGCAGCGGTGTCGACGAGGCCGACGCCGTAGCGGTCCTGGCCGGCGATCTGCCGGCCGGTGTGCACGACCAGCAGCTTGCTGTCGTCGTGCGTCAACTTCAACTGCTGCACGGTGAGCATGCCGCCGACACCGATGCCGCCGGACAGCGGCAGGTTGAAGCCGCTGTCCACCGCCCCCGTGGCCGGGTTGAGCGCGGCCAGGGCGGGACGGTTCACACTGTTGATCTTCGTGAACTGGCCGCCCACGTACACCGCGGTGTTACTGACGGCCAGCGCGGTCCCGCGCCCGTTGCCCTGCGCCGTGAACCCCGCGACCGGAGCACCGGTGACCGGGTCGAGCCGGGCGACCTTGCGCTTCGTCAGGCCACCGACGGTGTTGAACGAGCCGGCGACGTAGAGCGCCGAGCCGTCCGGCGAGGCTTCGACGGCCTCGACGGATCCGTCGAACGTCGGCCGGAAGGTGCTGTCGACCCTGCCCGTGTCGATGTCGTACGACGCCAGCGACGGCTGCGCGAGCGGCGTCTCGCCGACGTTGGCGATCGACGTGAACGAGCCGGCGACGAAGACCCGGTTCCCGATCACCTCGATGTCCGTGATCTCGCCGTCGGTGATCCTCGGTACGTCGTTGCGCGGCGTGCCGGGAACCAGCCCGGTGTGCCCCGGGACGGCCCGGGCAGCGACCGTGACCGTACGGGTGGCGGCGCCGCCTGTTCTCGCGGCATCGTCGGCGGGCCTGCCCGCAGCCGCCGGTTGGCCCAGCAACACCACCGCCCCGGCGACCAGACCCGCGACGGCGCGGCTCCGAATGTGCATCGAGACAACCCCCTGTAAACGCCCGCATCGCGTCACCGGGTCGGCTCCCGGCAACGTTCACCCGCCGGCGTGCCGGAGATCACCGTAGGAGGGCCGTCCCTGTGTGGATAGTGGACTGCCAGAAACCGACTGATCGACAAGGGAAGCCCGTCCACGCGGCCGGCCGCGCCGGTCTTGGCATCCGGGCGCGCTCCGCCGATCGGGTCGGCGCGGGACCGCCCGGAGGGCCGTCCGAAAGGGATCGGGGGCGGCGACCGGGATCGGCCGGGCCTCAGTCGGTCCCGACCATGGCGACGCCCGCCGCGGCGGCCCGGCCCAACCGGTCGTCGATGACGACCACCTCACGGCCGGCGTTGGCCAGCAGCGACGCGGCGGCCGTGGCCCGGTAGCCGGAGCTGCAGTGCACCCACACCACGCCGGGCGGCACCTCGGCGAGCCGCGCCGGCAGGTCCGGCAGCGGAACGTGCACGGCGCCGTCGACGTGGCCGGCCTTCCACTCGTTGGGCAGCCGCACGTCGAGCACCACGTCGGCGGCGGGTAGCCCGGCCGGGGCGGCCCCGGCACGGGCCGCGGCCAGCGCCGGGAAGTCGGCCAGCCGCAGTTCGCGCCGCTGCGCGGGGTCCGCGGCCCACTCGTCGGCGCCGCCGGTGGCCTGGGCGGCGGGCCGGTCGATTCCGATGCGGACCAGTTCGCGCTGGGCGTCGGCCACCTGGTCCGGCGTCTCGGCGAGCAGGGTGACCGGGGTCCCCCAGTCGATCAGCCAGCCGAGCCACGTCGACATCGGCCCGTCCAGGCCGAGGCTGACCGTGCCGGCCAGGTGCGCGGCCGCGTACGCCTTGCGGTGCCGCAGGTCGACCACCCACTCCCCCGCGGCGATCCGCTCGCGCAACTGGCCGGCGTCGGCCCGGGTGACGGGGGTGAGGTCGACCGGCGCGGCTCCGGCGGCGTTCACCACGCCCACGTGCGCGTAGTACGCCGGGTACGCGTCCAGGCCGGCCAGCGTCCGCGTGACGAACTCGTCGGCGGCGAGCCGGAGCACCGGGTTGGCCTCCCGCTCCCGACCGATCGTCGACTTCGCCACGTCCGCCTGGCCGGCCGCGCAGAAGCTGCCGAACCCGTGGGTGGGCCACACCTGCGTGCCGTCGGGCAGCAGGTCGGCCAGCCGCCGCGCCGAGGCGTGCTGCCGCCGCGCCAGCTCGCGGGTGTGCCGCCGCCCGAGCAGGTCGGTGCGGCCGGTGCTGCCGAACAGCAGCGACCCGCCGGTGAACACGCCCAGCGGGGACCAGCCGTCGTCGCCGGCCTCGTCGAGGACGTACGACAGGTGGTGGAAGGTGTGTCCCGCCGTGGCGACCGCCCGCAGCCGCAGCGTGTCCCCGACGGGCACCTCGTCGCCGTCGGCCACCGGCGTCCGGTCGAAGCCGACCTCGTCGGCCGCCGCCACCAGGTACGCCGCGCCGCTGACCCGGGCCAGTTCGAGCCCACCGGAGACGTAGTCGTTGTGCAGGTGCGTCTCCACCACGTGCGTGACCCGGACCCCCCTGTCCCCGGCCAGGCGGAGGACCCGGTCGATGTCACGCTGAGGATCGACGACCACCGCCACGCGCCCGTCCGAGGCGAGGTAGCTGCGGTCCCCCAGCGAGGACGTCTCGATGACGGACACCTCGACTGCCACGACGCACTCCCTTCCACCTGGCCTGCCCCGACGACCGCTTCGTCCCCTCCTGCCGGGGTTACCCGCCCTCCCCGCGGCTAACCGGATCACGGCACCCAGCCCGGCGGGCCACCCGAGCGGCGTGCGGCCGGGCAGAGCGCCGTGGGGCGGCGACCCTGACCCGTCAGCGCGCGTCTCGTGGTGTCTCGTGCCCCGATCAGCGACGGGGGCTGGGGCGGATCGCCCGCCCCGCGTCGGCCGCGGGACGCGGGCGGGGCAGGGCCGGGTCGGCCCGTCCGGTCAGCGTGCGCCACAGGAACTCCAGCATCAGCGCCGAGACGAAGGCACGCTGCTCGTTGTTGGAGGCGCCACCGTGCCCGCCTTCGACGTTCTCGTAGTACGACACGTCGTGGCCGTGCTCGCGCAGCCGGGCCGCCAGCTTGCGCGCGTGCCCCGGGTGTACGCGGTCGTCGCGGGTCGAGGTGACGATCAGGGCCGGCGGGTACGGCCGCCCGCCGCGGACGTTGTGGTACGGCGAGTACTCCCGCAGGTAGGCCCAGTCGGCCTCGCGGTCGGGGTCGCCGTACTCGGCCATCCACGAGGCGCCGGCCAGCAGCCGATGGAACCGACGCATGTCCGTCAGCGGCACCCGGGCGACGACCGCCCCGAACAGCTCCGGACAGCGGGTCAGCATCACCGCCGTCAGCAGCCCGCCGTTGCTGCCGCCCATGATGCCCAGCCGCTCCGGCGTGGTGATCCCCCGGGTCACCAGGTCGGCCGCGACCGCCGCGAAGTCCTCGTACGCCCGGGGTCGGTTCTCCCGCAGAGCGGCGCGGTGCCACCTCGGGCCGTACTCGCCGCCGCCACGGATGTTCGCCACGGCGTACGTGCCGCCCCGGGCGAGCCACCCCCGACCGATGACCCCGTCGTAGTGCGGGAGCAGGCAGTGCTCGAACCCGCCGTACCCGGTCAGCAGCGTCGGCCCGCCGCCCGCCGCGGGATCCCCCACCACGAAGTACGGCACCCGCGTGCCGTCGGCGGAGGTGGCGAAGAACTGGCGTACGGCCAGGCCGTCCGCGTCGAAGAACGCGGGCTCCCGCTTGAGGGTCTCGACCGGGCCGCCGACCTGGCCGAGCCGTAGCGTGCCCGGCTGGAGGAACCCGTCCGAGGCGAGCAGGTACGCGTCGCCGTGGTCCGGGTCGGTGTCCAGGATCCGGCTGTGGTCGAACTCCGGCGTCCCCGCCAGCGGCTCCCGGCGCCAACCGGTCTCGCCCGGCGTCAGCACCTCCAGCCGGCTGCGCACGTCGGCGAGGGTGGCCAGGATCAGGTGATGGCGGGTCCAGGCGTGGTAGCTCAGCGCCGTGCGGTCGTCCGGGCGGAACAGCACCGTCAACTCCCGCGCGCCGGCGAGGAACGCGTCGAACCGGGCCGCCAGCAGAGCGCCCGCGGGATGGGTCACCCCGCCGACCGCCCACGGCGAGCGCAGGCGGACCAGCAGCCACTCCCGGCGTACGTCCCACCGGGCGTCCTCGGGCACCGCGATCCGGATCCGCTCGCCCGCCTCGGTCAGCAGGTGCTCCTCGGTGCGGAAGAAGTCCAGGCGGCGGCCGACGAAGTCGCGCCGGAACCCGGGCGTCGGGTCGTGCCAGGCGTACACCTCGACGTCGTCCGGCTGCCCCTCGTAGACGGTCTCGGCCTCGGACAGCGGCGTGCCCCGCCGCCACCGCTTGACGACGCGGGGATACCCGGAGGAGGTCAGCGAGCCGGGGCCGAAGTCGGTGCCGACGTAGACGTGGTCGGCGTCGATCCAGCGGACGTGGCTCTTCGCCTCGGGCAGCGTGAAACCGTCCCGGACGAAGGCGCGACGGGCCAGGTCGAACTCGCGCACCACCGCGGCGTCGGCGCCGCCGCGGGACAGGCTGATCAGGCAGCGCCCGTGGCCGGGGCGCAGCACGGTCACCGCCTGCCAGACCCAGTTCTCGCCCTCCTCGGCGGCCAGCGCGTCGACGTCGAGCAGCACGTCCCACTCCGGCTCGCGGCGGCGGTACTGGTCGAGCGTCGTCCGCCGCCACAGCCCGCGCGGGTGGGCCGCGTCGGTCCAGAAGTCGTAGTAGTGGCCGTCCCCGTACCAGCCCGGAACAGGAATGCGGTCGTCGGCGTCGAGCACCCGCCGGATCTCGGCCCGCAGGCCGGCGAACGCCTCGCCGCCGCTCAGCGCGACGACGGTCTCGGCGTTGCGCTCGCGCACCCAGCCGGCGGCGTCGGCGCCGTCGATGTCCTCCAGCCAGCGGTACGGGTCGTCGCCTCCGTTGAGTGTTGCCACCTGGCAACTATCCCCGACGGCCCGGCCACCGGAATCCCCGAACCGTGTCGGCTTGGCGACCCTCCGTACCGGCCTCCGCCGTTCCGACGGCCGACCGGCGGGCCCGGACGGCGGAGCACCCGGCCGGGGCGTACCGGCGCGGGGCGCCGGAGGCGTGGGCCTCCCTCGCAGGCCCCTCGCCGTCCTGTCGCAAACTCGACAACGGATTCGGCAGCTCACCGCCCACACCCGCCCCTTCAGCCGGCCACAGCGGCTTTGACCTGGGTATATGTTTGAACCATGCGGGCCGGCCCCGCAGCCTTGCCGGGCAGCTGCCGTGACGGGCAGCGGTCACGGCAGGACCGCTGCCGGTCGACGCCCGCACCGCATGGCGACAGAGGGGAGAGCGCCATGGGGATCAGGAAGCGGAGCCGTGACCGCGGGCGGGCCGCCGCCGGCCCGACGCGTCGCCTCCGGACGAGCGGGCCCGAACCACGACCATGACCACCGAGCAGGCGCCCGGCTCTCCGCAGTGGGCGCAGATCCTGATCTCCGCGCTCGGGCTGCTCGGCGGCGCCGGCGGCCTGAGCGTGCTCGCCACCGTCCTCCTGCAACGGCGCAAGCTGCGAGCGGACGCCGCCGGCGCGCTGACCGAGGTGGCGCTGACGCTGGTGCAGCCGCTGCGGTCCCGGGTGGCCGAACTGGAGGCCGAGGCCCTGGAGGTCAGGGAGCAGATGGCGGCGTCACAGCGCGAGATCCAACGCCTGCGCGCCACGGTCTGGGAGCTGACCCGGACACTCGAACGGTGGCGCGCCGCCATCATGGCACCGCACGCGACGGTGCAGCGGATCCGGCTCGCGGTCGCCGATGAGGACCGCCGCCCCCACCCCCCGCGCAACCCCACCGCCCAGCATCCCGACGACGACAGGACGGACTGAGGCCCGACGGACGAGCGCTCCTCCGCCGGGCGACCCCGCAGACCCCGACACCCCGCACCGGGAGGGACCATGAAGTCGTTCGCCACGAGGTACGGCAAGGCCATCGCGTCGGCCCTGTTCTTCGTCCTCACCGCCCTGTACGCCAAACTCTCCGGCGACAACCACCTCGACCCCGAGGAGTGGGTGGCCGTCGCGATCGCCGCCGTCAACGCCGTGGGCGTGTACCTGGTGCCGCTCGCCCCGGAGTACCCGTGGGCCAAGTCGGCCGTGGCCGCGCTGCTGGCCGTGCTCCAGGTCCTCGCCACGGTGGTCCTCGGCGGGCTCGACCCCGACGAGTGGATCCTGATCGTGCTGGCGGTGCTGCAGGGGCTGGGCGTGGCCGCCGCGCCGGCGGTGTCGGACAACGGGGTCGCCGGCGACTCCCTCGTCGGGGGCCCCCGCCTGCCCCGATCCCCCAGCCCCGGCCAGCCCTGACCGGCCGGCTCGCCGGCAGGCCGGATCGGCCGGCGCGGGTGCCGCCCGCGCCGGCCGGTCCGGGTGCGACGGTGCTCAGCACCAGCCGTTGATCGGGCCCGAACTGCCGGTCCACATGTAGGCGTCGGTGACCCAACTGCCGTCGGTCAGCCTGTTCCACAGCGAGGTGGTGCCCCACCGTCCGCTGTGCGTGGTGCCGTTGGCCGAGCAGGCGACCGTCACGGTGGCGCCGTCGGCGACCGAGCCGGCGATCGCGTAGCCCGTGCCGGGGCACCCGCTGGTCGCCGCCGGCGAGGTCGATGGAGCTCCACGGCGAGTCGCTGCCCGCCCAGCCGTGCCGGCCGCCGGTGAAGTACCACGACTGGCCCACGCCGTACGGCAGCCGCATGCCGGTGCGGTAGTCGCCGTTGGCGTACATGGGGCTGGGCGTGGTGAAGACGTCCCGCTCCTGCTGCGACACCACGGTGGACGGGGCGGCCTCGGCGAGACCGGCGAAGGCTGCCTCGCCGTCGAAGGCGACCCGCCAGCCGGCACGCTCGCGGTGGGCGACGAACACCCAGCCGGCCGGGTACATGCCCTCCTCGTGCGGGGCGACGATGACGGCCGTACCGAAGGCCCACTGCTGGCCGTCCCGCCGGGTGATCGTGACACGGGTGTCGTCCGCCCCGGCGACCCGCAGCCGCGTGTCGGCGGCGTTCGCCGCCTGGTCGAGCAGCTTGGCGGTCACCGCCGCCGTGACGCCACCGGCGGAGGGCGCCGGGGCGGGGCCCCGCTCGGCGCCGCGACGGCGGTGGCGGGAACGGCCAGGACGAACGCCGCGGCCAGCGCCACGACGCAGGCCCGTCCGCGGGAATGACTCGTGGACACAGCCACCTCCAAAGGATAGATGATTATCCATAACAGGTGACGCAGCACCGTATCCGTAACGTCGACGTTTGTCCATGCGCTACCAGGCAGGTCGGACGGTACCCTCTCCGCCGCTACGGCGGCTCACCAGTCGCGGTGGTGGCACGCGCCGGCAGAGGCGGGCCCGGCCCAGGTCGTCGTCGCGGACCGACAGATCCGCCACCACGGCGAAGTGGTCGCTGGCCCATCCGGCCGAGCGACCGGAGACCCCGTTCAGAACCCGGTCAGGCCGGGCTGATGTGCGCCGCGAGGACGCGCCAGCCGCGCTCGCCGTCGTGGACCCACGTGCGCGTGTACCGCAGCCTCGCCGCGAACGACGAGCCGCCGAACGTTCCCTTCACCTCAGCCAGCAGGAACGTCGCCCCGGTCGTCCCCTCGGCGACCAGCGCCAGGTCCTCCTCGGCGAGGCTGTCGACGACCGACGTCCCGCTACGGTAGGCGTCCAGGTCGTCCCGCTTGGTGTACCGGGCACCGTCGGGGCCGATCGCGATCAGGTGGTCGTCGAGCAGGCGGTCGAGCGCCGCCACGTCCCCGGCCCGCTGCGCGGCCTGCAGGTGACACTCGGCGACGAGCAGTTCGGCCTCGAGTTCGCTGTCCGGCATCCCGCCTCCTGGTCACGCGCCGTACCCAGTCTGTCGCGTCGCCGTCTTCGGCGCTGTCACATCGCGCCGGTTCACCCGGCAGGACCGCCGCCGGGTCGGCAACGTCAGCTCACCGGGCACGCTCCGGATGGCGTTGATGGTGGCGGTGATCGCCCCACAGCGCTCGTGGCCCAGGACGACGATCAGCGGGCTGCCGAACTCCTCCACCGCGAACGGTCGATGCCGAGCGTCGAGGGGGTGACACTCGAAACCCGCGATCAGGCGTACGAGCACCAGAAGGAGGCGCTGAAGGAGGATCCGGACCTGCTGGCGGAGCTGAAGCCGGAGTCCATGCCGGAGTCGTTCCGCGCCACTGTCACCGACGCCTCGATCGCCGAGGCGATCGAGTTGGTGATGGCTGGGGTGGACGGCGTCGCGGACGTGGCGCTCAGCAGCCCGGAGATGGACCCCCTACCGTCGCGGCTCGGGGTCGTCGTCCGGCTGAAGCCGACGGTGACCGGCGAGCAGCGGGCCGCCGTGGAGGAGGCCGTGCGGGCACTGCCACAGGCCGGGTCGGTCGCGTTCGAGGACCGCGACGCCGCGTACGAGCGGCTGCGCAAGCAGTGCCAGGGCAAGGGTGAACTGGCCGCGGAGCTGGACCCCCAGCTGACGCGGGCGTCGCTGCGGTTCCAGGTCCCCCTGGACCGCAAGGTGGGCCTGAACCCGCCCGGACTTCTGAAACTCGACGGCGTCGACACTGTGCGGCTGGTGCCGGTGGCGATGCTGTAGGTCGCTCGCTCCGGAGTCCGTGGCAGGGCCGAGGCAGGCCGCTCGCTGCGGTCGGCCTCGGCCCTGCCACGGTGGGCTGGCCCGGTGACACGCGGCAGCGGTCAGTAGCGGGACCATTTCTGGTTCGCGCCGCCCGTGCAGTCCCACAACTGGAGCTTGCCGCCGTTGGTGGCAACCCAGTCGCGTACGTCGACGCACCGGTTGGCGTTGAGGTTCACCAGGTCACCCGCGGCGTTGAGGGTGAAGCGCTGCGCCGGGTTGCCGTTGCAGGTGACGAGGTTGACCTCCGTGCCGTTGGCGGTTCCGGCCCAGGCCGGATCCATGCACTTGCCCATCGCCCGGATCGTGCCGTCGGAGGCGAACGTCCACGCCTGCGCGGCGGTGGTGTTGCAGTCCCAGATCTGCAGCTTCGCGCCGTCGACGGGGTCCGCGCCGGGGATGTCGATGCAGCGGCCACTGTGCGCTCCCCGCAGCCGGGTCGTGGTGCCCGGGTCGCCGGAGGTGTAGCCGGAGACCCGGACGTAGTCGACCAGCATCTGCTGCGGGAACTGGGTGGTGGCGTCGGGGTAGCCGGGCCAGTAGCCGCCGACGGCCACGTTGAGGATCATGAAGAACGGGTGGTCGAACACCCACCGGTTGCCGCCGAGCCGGCCCGGATCCACGCGGAAGTACTCGACGCCGTCGAGGAACCAGATGATCGAGTTCGGCTCCCAGTCCACCCGGTAGGTGTGGAAGCCGTCCGCGAGCGGGGCGCCGATCGTACGGCTGCCGCCGATGCCGCCCGCGCCGGAGTAGCCCGGGCCGTGGATGGTGCCGTGGACGGTGTTCGGCTCGCGGCCGATGTTCTCCATGATGTCGATCTCACCCGAGTTGGGCCAGCCGACGCTGCCGATGTCGTTGCCGAGCATCCAGAACGCCGGCCAGATGCCCTGCCCGCGGGGGATCTTGATGCGGGCCTCGAAGCGACCGTACGCCTGGGTGAACGTCGCGGCCGTCAACAGCCGCGCCGAGGTGTACTCGCACCGGCCGTAGTGGCACTGGTAGCTGTTCGGGTTCTCCCGGCGCGCCGTGATGACCAGGTTGCCCTGGCCGTCGTGCACGGCGTTGCTCGTGCTGTTGGTGTAGTACTGCAACTCGTTGTTGCCCCAGCCGTGGCCGCCGATGTCGAACCGCCACCTGCCCTGGTCCACGGGCGTGCCGGCGGGCGCGTTGAACTCGTCCCGCCAGGTGATGCCGCCGATCGCCGCCTGGGCCGGCTCGGCCCGCCCGGGCCCGACCAGGGCGACGGTGAGGGTGACCAGCGTGATCGCGGCCAGGGCGAGCGCACGGCGGAGGGGTCTTGTTCCGTTCATCGGGGTCTCCTTGCGCGAGGGGTGGGGCGGCGCCGGGCCGGCCATCGACGCAGAGAGCGCTCTCTTAGCGAAGTGTGTCGATATTACGAGAATCTGTCAAGACTGTTACCAGTTCACCCCATGCACGTCGGGGCGCCGGCGGCCGAACCGCCGGCACCCCGACCCGGGACCGGGCGGGTCAGCCGTCCAGCCGCCGGACCATGTTCATGATCGTCTCCACCTGCGCGCCGCCCTTGATCGGGTAGTTGGTCGCACCGAGGTAGCCCCACCAGTCCCAGCACCCGTTCGGGTTCACACCGGACGAGATGGCCTGCGGGTAGAGCACGATCAGGTTGTTGGTGTCGGCGTACTGGTTGAGGTTGGCCCGGTCGACGAAGGCCGTGCCGATCCTCGCGTACCCCTGGGCGCAGCCGTGCAGCGCGACCAGCAGCCGGCACGACTGCCCGGCGGCGCAGGCCGACGGCACGTACGCGAAGCCGCTGGCGTCCATGCTCAGGCCGTTGGCGAAGCCGTTCACCGCGAACGCGTTCTGGCTGAACCTGATCAGCGTGCCGCCGAGCGGGCCGGTGTTGGGCGCCCGCACGCTGCCGAGCAGCTTGCCCAGGAACGCCCCCTGCGGGTCGGTGCCGCAGTCGTTGAGGAACGGCGACGCGGTCGCGGTGCAGCCGGCCGTGCCGTACGGCGTTACCCAGGCGTGGCCGGCGGAGCCGGCGCTGTCGTACCGGACGCTGGCGCCGAAGCGCTGGTAGTAGGTGACCAGGTCGTCGGTGACCGACTTCTTCACGACGGTGTCGCTGTTGCCGTGGTAAACGTACACGGGCTGGCCGGACAGGTTGCCGACGCCGTCGATCCAGCCGTACGACGCCCAGGTGCGGGTGTATGCCTCCAGGTTCGACACGTACGTCGGGTAGATGTTGTCGCCGCAGGCGTACAGCGCCTGGCTGACGGTGTTCTGCGCGCAGTAGTACGGCCCGGCGGCGAAGATCGCCGCACCCCGGATCCGCGCGGAGTAGGCGACCTGGAGCTGGGTCGCCATGTAGCCGCCGGAGGAGACCCCGGCGACGTGGACGCTGGACACGTTGTACGTGCCGAGCGATCCGGAGACCGGCGTCTTCGTGTACGGCGTGCCGGCGGCGTGGGCCGCGGCGCCCGACGACACGACCACCGCCAGCGCCACCGCGACGGCGGCGACGGCTCTCGACAGTGCCCGCATGGCATCCTCCCGTCCACGTCGGCGACCGCGCCGACGTGCGACGACGTTACCGTGACATAGACCACAGCAGATATCCGTGGGATCGACACCTACGGCGTCGCCGGCGTGGCGGCGGCAACCACCCCGACCGGCGCGGGCGCCGCGCGACACCGGCGGGCGGCCGAGCCGGGCTCGGCGCCCGCCGGTGTCGGTCGTCAGCTGGAGATGTTCCGTACGGCGTTGTACAGGCTCGCCACCTGGTTGCCGTAGTACGGCGAGAACATGTACTGCGGGAGGGTGTTGTACTTGAAGTCGCTGTGCCCGTTTATCTGACCCCAGCTGCCGTCGAAATTGATCAACCAGGGGCCGCCGGACGAGGTACCGGTCATGGAGTTGACCATGTAGATGGTGCCGCCCCCACCGTCGTACGTAGGGCCGTTCTCAGCGACGAGCCTCCCGGCGCCGTCGTAGCCGAAGGCGTACACGTACTGGCCGATCGGGTAGTTCCAGGCGATCCCCTGGCCGCCCAGGTAGTCGCAGATCCGCCAGCCGTTGACGCGGCCGAGCACGGCCGACCCGACGTCGTTGGCGAAGTCGCTGTTGTTGTTGAAGAAGGCGTTGGTGGCCCAGAGCTGCGTGGCGTACCAGATGCCGTAGGGGGCCGAGCCGCTGCTGTAGTTCGGGACGAAGGCCCAGTTCGTGGCCCACGCCCCGCCGCCGGTCAGGCAGTGCGCCGCGGTCCACACCGAGGACTTCCCCTCGGTGTTCACGATGGTCGCCACGCACGTGTAGTTGCCACCGTTGAGCGTGAAGAACACCCTCCCGATGGTGCGGGCGACCGGATGCCCGACCGGATAGTTGGGGTAGTAGAGCGTGGGCGAGGCGCCCGCAGGGCCGGCGGCCCTGGGCTCGTCCGCCGGCGCGGCGGGGGCGATCGCGCCGGCCGGCCCCTGCGGCCGGGTGACGCCCTGCGCGGGCTGCCGAGCCGCGCGCGCCGCCCGCACCGCGGGAATCTCACTCTCGGGCCTGGCCGCCCGCATCCGGGCCGGCGTCCAGTACTCCGCCAGGGCCCGCTGTCGGGCCTCGGCGCCGGCGCCGGTCACGGTACGGGCGACCTCGGGGCTGAGCTCGGCCACGCCACTCACGGCCGAGCCGTTGCCCGGCGCGGGCCCGGCGTGCACCGCGTTCGGGGCAGCGAGGGTGACCAGCGCGGCCATCGCCACAACGGCCAGACCGCGTGGCAGTTTTCGGGGCATGTTCCCACCTCCCTGAAGGGGACAGGGAACAAAACTACGTCCCGCCCGTGTCGAGATTTCACCAACACCAGACGCGAATCACATGAAGAAAGACGTAACTAAATATCTATACATTGGCCTTCGCACCCTAGTCACGGTAAACCACGACAATCGCCGACGACCCGCTCTCCGGGCAGACAAATGCCACCCCACCTGCCCAGGGACCTCGAATCAGCACCACGGCAATCCCGCAGGGCGACTGGCCCACGCTTGACAAACCGGCAATTCCCAAGTGCCGGCGAGCGGATTTTCCGCGGTCGGGAATCCAGGCGGACCAGATTTGCGCAACGGATCGGCCTCCGCAACACCGAAAGCCGATGCCACGCGATCCGCCACCGCCCGACGGGCACTCGGCCACCCCAACCCGCGCCAACTCCGGAGAGCCAGCACCCCCGGTCGGGGCAGGCGCCCGTACCATTCGGTGCGATCGACGACCGGGAGTTAACGATCCCCACGGATAAATCCGGGGGATTTTCCTCCGGGGCCAGGCCCTGGATTCCCAGCTCGGACCGCACCTGATCCACCGTCCCGGAAG
>NZ_JBICUP010000051.1:0-43515 GCF_043198215.1 Micromonospora sp. NPDC048830 | reverse complement strand
GTTCTACCGGAGTCCCGCTGCCTCTCTACCGGCACCCTCCATCATGCTCAGGCAGCCCTTGACATCAGGCCCAACGCCTTAACTTCACGGCCTTGTCCTTTAGGGCGGGGAGGATGTCAAGCCCTCACCGTCGCCAACGGCATGATCGCGAAGTACGGCAGCCAGTCGAAGCTCGCCGCCGTCGGCCGGTACTTCCACCCGCCCGGGAGTACGCGGGCCAGGGCCGCTCGGCGTTCGCCCTCAACGGCACCGGCACGGTGCTGTTCGAGGTGCGCGGCCAGCAGGACGACCTGGGCCAGAAGCAGCACGGCATGCTCGTGGAGAGCGTGCAGACCGGCGTCGAGGCCCTGATCGGCGGCCTGGCCGACGGCACCGTCGACCGGGTAGACGGCGACGACTTCTTCGACCTGCCCGACTACGGCTGGGACACCGCGAACGACTGAGCACCGACGGAGCAGCCGCGGGGACGCACCTGTTCCCGCGGCTGCTCCGTTCGCGCGGGCGCGCTGGCACGTCGGCTCGGGGCCGGGTCGCATCTGCGGGGAGGTGGCGGCGGGCCGCTCGCATGTCGCCAATCCGTCGTTGTCCCCCAGCCGGCCCGTCCGTAGCGTCGCGACCACAGATCGATGCCGCGTGGAAGGGCTCCCCTCGTGACCGAACTCGTTGCTCCGCAGCTCGTCGTGAACAGCAGGATGATCTACTTCGGCTGGTTGCCGGCCGATCCCGACGCCGTGGCCGCCCTGGTGCCCGAGGGGCTCGAGCCGACGCCGAACCGCCAGGTCTTCATGAACCAGTACGTCGTCGACGACGCGGGGCAGACGTCCGGCTTCGGCGCCTACTCCCTCACCTACATCGGGCCGGACCTGTCCGGGGTCGACGCCCCCGACGGGGTCACCCCGGGCCGCTGGTGGACGCACTACTTCAACTCGAGTCCGGTGGTCCGCGAGTACGCCCTCGCGCGGGGTGTGCCGGCCACCGTGGGTACCACCACCATCGAGGTGACCGGTCACCGGCTGGTCGCCACCACCGAGGCGGACGGCGTACCCGTGATCAGGACCACGGCCCGCGTCGGCCGCACCGGCGACGCGGCGAACCGGGGGCAACTGCGCTACCTGACCAGGCTGGACGGCAGGTTGCTCAGCGGCAACTACCCGTTCGTGGCGGAGCCGGTCGATCCCTTCGAGGTCGAGTCGCTGGAGTTCCTGGCCCCCGACCATCCGGTGTACGCGCTGCGCCCGGCCGAGCCGTTGCAGGTCGTGTGGGGCTTCTACGCACCGCGTTCGTCGTTCGCCTACCCGGGCGGCGAGTCCACCCTCGACTGAGCCTCCCGTCTCCTACCACGGTAGGAGGCGGCGCTCCGACCGTCGGCCGCAACCGGGGCTTCAGGTCGGGCGAAGTCCACGGGCCGGCGCAGCAGCATCTGCAGGTATGACAATCACGCTGCGCCGGGCGGCTCACTGGCACCGCCCACTGATGGTCTTCGTCTCGGCGATGGCGGTGCTCGCCGTCGTCTCCGCGGTCGGCATCGTCGCCGACCCGCGGGTCCTCACCGGTGTGCCGATCTGGCTCAAGCCGCTGAAGTTCTCCCTGTCGTTCGTGGCGTACAGCGTCACCCTGGCCTGGATGCTCTCCCTGCTGCCGAGGCGTAGCCGGGTCGCGGAGCGGGCCGCCACCGTCATCGTCGCCGTGGCGGTGCTCGAAATGGTGATCATCGTCGGGCAGGTGCTGCGCGGCACCACCAGCCACTTCAACGCCACCACCCCGCTGAACGGCGCCCTGTTCGCGTTGATGGGTGCCGCGATCATGGTGCTGTTCGCCGCGCACCTCGTCCTCGGGATCGTGGTGCTGCGCCAGCGCATCGCCGACCGGGCCGCCCGGTACGCGGTGGCGCTGGGGCTCGGCCTGACGCTGCTCGGCATGCTGGTGGCGGTGCCGATGACGATGCCCAGCCAGCAGTCGGACGTCGAGGGAATCTCGGGGGCGCACAGCGTGGGCGTGCCGGACGGCGGGCCGGGGCTGCCGCTGGTCGGCTGGAGCACCACCGGCGGGGACCTGCGGATCGGGCACTTCGTGGGGCTGCACGCGCTGCAGGCGCTGCCGATCCTGGCGATCCTGCTGCGCCGGTTCCTCGGCAGGCGACTGGACGAGCTCACCCAGGCGCGGCTGCTGGTCGTCGCGGGCGGCGCGTACGGCGCGTTCACGCTGCTGCTCACCTGGCAGGCGCTGCGCGGGCAGCCGCTGCTGCGGCCGGACGCGCTCACCCTGGCCGCCGTGGCGGCCCTCGTGGTCGCGACCGCGACCGCCGCCGGCCTCGTCGTGACCCGGCGGCGCCGCTCGGAGATGGCGCTCGCGGCATGACCGGCACGCTGTTCACGCTGACGTTCGCGACGGCCGCGCCGTTCTGGGCCCTGATGATCCTGCTGCCACGCTGGTCGGTGACCGCCCGGGTCGTCCGGTCGCCGCTGATCGTGGCCCCGGTCCTGGCGATCTACGCGATCCTGGTGCTCCCGGCGCTCGGGGAGGTACTGCCGGCCGTGACCTCCCCCACCCTGGACGGCGTACGCGACCTGCTGCGCACCGCCGACGGCGCGGCGGCGGCCTGGGCGCACATGATCGCGTTCGACCTGTTCGTCGGCCGGTGGGCGTGGCTCGACAGCCGGGAACGGTGGGTGCCGGCGCTGGTCATGGCGCCCGTGCTGGTGCTGACGATCCTGCTCGGGCCGCTCGGCCTGGCCGCCTACCTGGCCGCCCGGACGAGGTGGGCCCGGCCGGCGGGTGTTCGTCCGTCCGAGCCGCAGCGCCTAGGCTGACCTGGTGGGCTGGGTGGCACGACTGTTCGGCGCGCGGGACACCCTCGTGCGGATGGTGCTGCTGGACCTCAGCGGCATCGGATACCTGCTGTTCGGCGCCCCGGTGACCGGGGCGCCGACGGCCGCCCAGTGGGTCCTCGCGGTGATCGCGTTCGCCGTCGCGCTGGTGTTGCACCGCCGGCCGCTGGTCAACCTGCTGGCCCAGGCCGCGCTGCTGGCGGTCGCGATCCCGCTGGTCGACGACGTCACGATCAACCAGGTGGGCGCCAGTTGGGCGCTGCTGGAGCTGACCATGCGGGCGCGTCGGCCACGGACCATCTGGCTGGCCGCCGGGCTGCTGGCCGCCGTCGACCTGACCAACTCGATCGGCGACCCGTTCCGGCGGGTCCTCTCCGGGGTGTTCGGGCTGCTGGTGGAGGTCGGCGTCCCGCTGCTGCTCGGCCTGGTCATCCGGACCACCCGGGAACTCGCCCGGCAGGCGCAGGATCGGGCGGAGGCGGAGCAGCGCCGGCGCGAGTCGGACAGCCGCGCGGCGCGCGCCGACGAGCGCAGCGCCATCGCCCGGGAGTTGCACGACGTGGTCGCGCACCACGTGGCGTCGATGGTGCTGCGGGTCGGCGTGGCCCGGCACGTGCTGACCGACCTGGATCCGCGGGTAGGTGAGGTGTTCGACGACGTGCACGCCACGGGGAGCGCTGCCCTGGCCGACCTGCGCCGGCTGGTCGAGGTGCTGCGCAACCCCGAGGGGGTACGCGGCGACGCAGCGCTGACCGCGATCGAGCCGTCGGCGCTGCCGGCGGCACTCGGCGCGGCGGTCGACCGGGCCCGGCAGGCCGGCGTCGTCGTGGAGGCCGACATCGACCCGGCGATCGGTTCGCTCGACGCGGTCCGGGGCCTGGCGGTGTTGCGGCTCACCCAGGAGGCGCTGACCAACGTGGCCAAGCACGCCGGCACGTCCGCGCTGGCCCGCCTCTCGGTCGGCGTCGCCGACGGCGCCGTCCACTGGGAGGTGTCGGACGACGGGGGCGGGTGGCTGCCCGCGGCCGTGCCCTCCGGTGGCGGCCACGGCATCACCGGCATGCGCGAGCGCGTCGAGGTTCTCGGCGGTCGACTGGAGGCCGGCCCGACGGGCAGGGGCTGGCGGGTGCGTACCGTCCTGCCGGCCGCGGTGCCTCCTCCCCCGTCCCCCGCCGTCGCGCCGGCCCCGTCGGCACCGCGGGAACGCGAGGCCCCCGTCGGGCCGCGCACGGCGGAGCCGGCGTGATCCGCGTCCTGCTGGTCGACGACCAGCACCTCATCCGTGCGGGCCTGCGCATGCTGTGCGACGCCCAGCCCGACATCGAGGTCGTCGGCGAGGCCGACAACGGCCGCGACGCGGTCACCCTCGCCGCGCGGCTCGTCCCCGACGTCGTCGTCATGGACCTGCGCATGCCGGGCGTCGACGGGATCACCGCGACCACCCGGATCCTCGCCGACCGTCCCGCCATCCGGGTGCTGGTGCTGACCACGTTCGGCGACGACGACCACCTCTACCCGGCTCTGACCGCCGGTGCCTGCGGATTCCTGCTCAAGGACGCACCGCCCGCCGACCTGCTGGACGGCGTCCGCCGGGCCGCCGCCGGCGAGAGCCCGTTCAGCCAGGAGGTGCTGCGGCGCCTGGTCCAGCGCGCGGTGCACGCCCGCGCCGGGACGCCCCGGCCGGTGGCGGAACTGACCGCCCGCGAGCAGGACGTGCTGGACCTGGTCGCCGAGGGCCTGTCCAACACGGAGATCGCGGAGCGGCTGCACATCGGCGTCACCACGGTCAAGACCCACATCACCAGCCTGATGACCAAGACCGGGAGCCCCAACCGGGTGCGCCTGGCCCTGTTCGCCCGCGGCGCCTGAGGAGCCCCTGGGCCGGCCGGCCCCCTCCCCGCACCGCCGGCCGAAACTCGCTTGCTGCGGGGGGTTCCCTCCCGGACAGTGGTGCCCATGACGTTCTGAGGACAGCTTCCCCCTCCGTTCCCGAGGCCCGCGGCGCCAGCCGGCGCCGTAGTGCCGCCTGTCCACACCTTTCACCGAGAAGCGAGCGTCTTTGTCTCAGCACCACTTCCGGCGGGAACCCCTGCCCAGGTCCACCCCGGCCACCGTCACCGTGTTCGCCTCCCCCACCAGCTGGATCGAGTCCGAGGCCCTCGCGCAGTGCCAGCAGGTGGCCGCCCTCGACGGCATGATCCACGTCGCCGGCATGCCGGACCTGCACCCGGGCAAGGGCGCCCCCATCGGCGCCGCGATGGCGTCGACCGTGTTGTACCCGTTCCTGGTGGGCTCCGACATCGGTTGCGGGATCGCCGTGTTCCCGGTCAAGCTCAAACGCGCCGTACCGGAGAGACTCGCCGCCCGGTTCCCCGACCTCGACCGCCCGCTCGACCCGGAGCGGTACGGCGACGACCCGGCCTGGGCCGTCGTGGACGGTGACGTTCCCGCGGGTCACGTCGAGGGCCTCGGGACGGTCGGCCGGGGCAACCACTTCGTCGAGCTGGCGCGGATCGACACCGTCCTCGAGTCGGGTCACGCGAGCCGTCTCGGGCTCGACCCCGGCGACCTCGTGCTCGTCGTGCACAGCGGTTCGCGAGGGCTCGGCGAGCGGATCCTGCGGGCGCACACCGAGGTCCACGGTGCGGGCCCCACCCCTGATCCCGCCGCCTATCTGGCCATGCACGACGCGGCCGTACGCTGGGGTTCGCTCAACCGGCGGCTGCTGGCCGCCCGGGTCGCCCACGCCCTGGGCAGCGAGCCCACCGAACCGGTCGTGGACCAGTGCCACAACCTGGTCGAGGTCCGCGACGGGGGCTACCTGCACCGCAAGGGCGCGGCGCCGGGCGACGGCCGCGACGTGCTCGTCGCCGGGACGCGCGGCACCCGTTCCTACCTCGTGGCCGCCCACGCCGGCCCGGAGGCCAACCACTCGGTGGCGCACGGCGCGGGCCGCAAGATGTCCCGCGCCGACGCCCTGCGACGGGGCCGGGCCAAGCACACCGTCGAGGAACTGCGCCGCACCCCGGTGGGCTCGCTGGTGGTGTGCGGCGACCGTCAGCTGCTCTTCGAGGAGGCACCCACGGCGTACAAGCGCATCGAGCAGGTGATCCGCGACCTCGTCGACCACGACCTGGCCACCCCCGTGGCCGCCACGGTCCCCCTGGTCACCTACAAGACGCCCGACGTCGCAGCGGGCCCCCGGCCCGAGCGCCGGAACGACGGCCGCCGGCGGGGCCGGCGATGAGCGTGCACCTGCTCATGTCCGCCGGGCGCGGCCCACGGGAGTGCGCCTGGGCGCTGGCTCGGCTGCTGTGCCGGCTGGAGGCCGACGCCGCCCGGCAGGGTCTGACGACCCGGCGGGTGCAGACCGTGCCCGGTGACCGGCCCGACACCTACCGATCAGCGCTGGTGCGGGTCTCCGGCGCCGACGCGGAAGCGTTCGCCGCCTCCTGGACCGGAACCCTGTGCTGGCAGGCCCCCAGTCCCTACCGCGCGAGCACCGGCCGCAAGAACTGGTACGTCGTCAGCCGACCGTGTCGGACCGACGTCCCCGCCACGGCGTTCGCGGAGGCGGACGTCGAGATCGTCGGCTGCCGTACCGGCGGCCCCGGCGGGCAGCACCGGAACAAGGCCAGCACGGCGGTACGGGCGGTCCACCGCCCTTCGGGCATCGTCGTGGTGGTCGACACCGAACGGCAGTTCAGCCTCAACCGGCGCATCGCCGTACAGCTGCTGCGGCAGCGCATCGAGCGCGGCGACGAGGCGGCGCGGCGCGCCGTCACCCGGGACCAGTGGCGGATCCACGACGAGCTCGTCCGCGGCGATCCGACCCGGGTGGAACGCCCCCGACCGGCGGCGGGGGACGGGACCCCGCGACAGCGGACGCACCAGCGACGGCGGCCCGGGCCGCGCTGAGCGGCGACGGCTCAGCTGGCCCGAGCCGTCGCCGCGGTACCCGTCGTCAGGGGCGCGCCCACCGGCCGACCACGGCCGCCGCACCGCCGCCCCGGCGTACCGGCTCGGCCGCGGCGAGCAGCCGGCCGTCGTCCAGGAACTCGATACCCGTCGCGGCGCCGATCTCGGCGGTCGAGGAGAAGGCGTGCCCCGGGGGAAGGCCACCGGCGTACTCGGCGACGAACGCCGGCTCGGCCTGGGTGCTGGCGCCGTTGCGCTGCGACGCCCGCGGCGCCGCCAGCGCCTGCCGCAGGGTCATCCCCAGGTCGATCCGGTTGACCAGCAGCTGCAGGACCGTGGTGATGATGGTCGCGCCGCCGGGCGTGCCGACGGCCAGGAACGGCCGTCCGTCGGCCAGCACGATCGTGGGCGACATGGAACTGCGCGGGCGCTTGCCCGGCGCCGGCAGGTTCGGGTCGGGCGCGGCGCCCTGGGTCGGCGCGAAGTTGAAGTCGGTCAGCTCGTTGTTGAGCAGGAACCCCCGACCGGGTACGACCATCCCGTTGCCGCCGGTCGCCTCGATGGTCAGCGTGTACTCCACCACGTTGCCCCACCGGTCGGCCACGGTCAGGTTGGTGGTGCTCCTGCGGTCGTCGCGGACGTCGGCGGCCGGCGCCGCCGAGCAGCCGCCGTAGGCGCCGTCGGGCACGCCGGGCGCGACCGGCTTGGGCAGCGCCGCCGAGGCGTCGATCAGGCAGGCGCGTTCCTTGGCGTACGCGTCGCTGAGCAGTTCGTGGAGCACGGCCCGCGGGGTGTGGTCGCCGACGTACCGGTTGCGGTCGGCGAACGCCAGCGCGCTGGCCTCCAGGTAGTGGTGCATCGCCTGGGTCGCGCTCATCGAGCGCAGGTCGAACTGCTCGAGGATGTCGAGCGCCTCGCCCACCGCGGTGCCGCCGCTCGACGGGGTGGACATGCCGTACACCTCGAGGCCCCGGTAGTCCGACCTGGTCGGCTCGGGGAAGCGGGTGCGGTAGCCGGCGAGGTCCGCGGAGGTCATCCCGGCCGGGCGGACCGGGTACGGCCAGGACCCGATCGGCTGCGCCGCGACCGGCGGGTGCTGCACGGTGGCGACCAGGTCGCTACCGACCTCACCCCGGTAGAACACGTCGGTGCCCTGCCTGGCGATCAGCCGGTACGTCTCGGCCAGGTCGGGGTTGCGGAAGGTGCTGCCGACCGCGGGCGGCCGGCCGCCGGGCAGGTACAGCGCGCTGGTCGAGCTGAACTGCCCGAAGGCGGCCTGGTTAGCGGCGATCTGGCCGGCGAAGGTCTCGTCGACGGTGAAGCCGTCCTCGGCGACCCGCGCGGCCGGCTCGAGCAGCTGCGCCAGCGACCGCGTGCCCCAGCGGTCCAGGGCGTCCTGCCAGGTGAGCAGCGTGCCGGGGACGCCGACCGACAGCCCGCTGATCCGGGCCTCGTCGAACCGGTACGGCTGGCCGGTGGCCGGGTCGACGAAGCTGGTCTCGGTCATCGACGCCGGAGCCGACTCGCGGCCGTCGATGGTGTGCACCCGCCCGGTCCCGGCGTCGTAGTAGAGGAGGAAGCCTCCACCGCCGATGCCGGCCGAGAAGGGTTCGGTGACGCCGAGCGCGGCCGCCGCGGCGATCGCCGCGTCGACCGCGTTGCCGCCGCGGCGCAGCACCGCCAGCCCGACCGCCGTCGCCGTGGCGTCCACCGTGGCGACCGCTCCCCCGTACCCGACCGCCGCCGGTTCCTTCGGCGGCTCGGCCGGCTTCGCCGCCTGCCCGGGTACGGCGGTCCCGGCCACGACCGTGGCCAGCGCGATCGTGGCGGTGATGAGGGTACGAGGTCTCACGTGGTCTCCCCGGATCGACATGGGTGGACCTACTGCCTACCGCCACGGCCGCGAGTAGGCAACCGGTCGAGCCGATGTTCCCGATCCGCCCTGGTCACCCAGGCGGTCACGGCCAAGACCTGGCGGGCCACCGTCTGGGGCCGCGCGGGAAGGCGGCCGGGTGACCGTGGCCCGGTGGGAGGGCACCCCCGGCCGGTCCTGCCGTGGCGACGGCGCCCGCCGGGCCGGTCTTCCCCGGCCCGGCGGGCGCTCCCATTCGATCAGTCCTGCCTTGCGGAGATCGAGCTCTGCGCCGTGTTCGTGGCGGCCCGGATGCCGAAATAGGCGGTCGTGATGGAGGTGATGGCGGTGAAGGCGCTGGTCAGTATCGCGACGGTCTGAGAGTCCGCGGTGTTCGAATCCAGACTGACCAAGCCGATGATCGAGGCCGCAACGATGGCCGCGTCTCCCAGGACCACCACCAGCAGCCCCGTCACCGCCCGGGTCTTCTGAACGCCGTCCCTGGTACCGACGGGCTTTTTTGGTGCACCCCCGGTTCGATCATCGGGCGGAGCCGGCGGTGGATCGCTCGGCTGACTCGGCGGCGGATCCAGCCCTTCAGCCACGGCACCTCCATTCTTCCGCGCCCCGGGTGTTCTTGATCGACAACTGTGCCGGCGCGGCCCGCACGGACGACCCGACCGCGCCGTGCGAATCATTTTCTCCTCGCGCGCCCTGGCACCGGGGACGGACCGGTCGGTGCCGCAGGATCTGCGAAACGGTGTGCCGGCGTCCGGGAACACTCTCGGCGCTCATCTGCCGAGAGACCGGCAGCACCCCGACCAGGGCGCACGAACGGGGACAGTCGGCGGTCACGTCGACTTCCCTCCCGCGTACCGTGCCGGAATTTTGCCGAACCCGTCCCGCCGTCGGCGCCGCCGGTTGACAATGCTGCTGCGGAGAAGACGTACCGTGATGCGAGGTCGACGTGGCGGAGACAATTCGAGATCAACCGTCGCGTCCGCAGAACCCGCCCGAGGACGCCGACCGACAGGACATCCGACTCGCTGTGGTCATGACCGGTGGGGTCAGTCTCGCGGTGTGGATCAGCGGGGTCACTCTTGAGCTCTTCCGGTTGGCCACGGCCCGCACGAGGCAGGAATCCACCTGGACGGCGCTGCTGGATCTGCTCCAGGCTGACGTCCGCATCGACGTCATCGCCGGGACGTCCGCCGGCGGACTCAACGGCGCTTTCCTGGCGCTCGGCCTCGCCAGAGGCGGTGACCTGTCCGCCATGCGGGACCTGTGGCGTGAACACGGCAGTCTGGACCGGTTGCTGCGCCATCCGTTGACAGCGAACCCGAAGTCGCTGCTCAGGGGCGACGACTACTTCCTGCCCAGGGTGCGGGAGGCGCTGGAGAGCATCGTCTCGCGTGCCACGCCCCCCGGAGGCCCGACGGACGAACCACTGCCGGTCGAGCTGGTGCTCACCGGAACACTCTGGCGGGGCCGCTGCACGGCGTTCACGGACGACCTGGGCGTGGCGATCACCGAGACCGACCACGACGCCACCTTCCGGTTTGCCAACCTCCGAGCCGGCTACCCCGACGGCCGGCCGGTCAGCGGCGACCTGGCCGGCGACGCGGTGCTCGACGAGCTGGCCGCCGCGGCACGCTGCACGTCCTCGTTCCCCGGCGCGTTCGAGCCGCACCTCGTCCGCGTCGGCCCCGGCGATCCGGGCGGGGACCTGCGATGGGACTCGGCAGCCGGCCGGGCCAACTTCCGCGAGACGCAGTACGTGGTGGACGGCGGCGTGCTCCTCAACAAGCCGATCCGCCCCGCCCTGGAGGCGGTGTACCGGCAGACCGCCGGCTTCCAGGTGCGCCGGGTTCTCGCGTACGTCGCGCCGGACCCGGGCGAGCAGGCTCGCCCCTCCCCCGCGGTCGACTGGGCGGCCGTACCGCACGCCGACGCCGCCCCACCCGGGCCGGAGCTGCCGTCCGCCCGCGAGGTGCTGCTCGGGGTCCTGACCCGGCTGCGCGCGACGGACTCCGTCTCCCGCGAACTCACCGAGATCCGGAGCCGCAACGGTGACGTGCGGGTGCGGCGCCGGGCCCGCGACAGGTTCGCCACCGCCATGGTCGGGTTGGCCGACCGGCTGTCGGAAGGGGCGTGGCCGGCGTACCTGGAGGTCCGGGTCGAGAATGCGGCCCGCACCGTGGCCCCGCTGCTGGTGGCGGGGCAGCGCGGCCGGCCCGCCGAGCGGTGGAGCGAGCAGGAACTGCTCGCCGCGCTTCGACGGCAGAGGATGTCCTTCATCCCGACGGGCTCCCTCACCACGGCGCTGGAGTGCGCCGACGAGTCCTGGGACTGGGGGCAGACCACGGTCCAACGCCTGGCCGACATGACGATCGACCTGCTCAAGCGGGCGGTGTGGCTGGCGCACCTCGGCTCGCCCGAGCGGGCGGCCGTCGTGCGGTGCCGCGAGAAGGTGGCCGGCACGCTGAAGGAGATCCACGCCGGCCGGGAGGACCTCAACCGCTACTGGTCGACGGCACCGAGCGGGCCGGCGCGGTACGGCATCGGCCCGATGCCGGTACGCCGCGGCTCGGCGAATCAGCCGGCGGAGAACCCGCACGAACTCGAACGGTGGCTACAGGCCGCGTTGGCGGCGTGGGACGCCGCGGCCGCCGGCGAGGGCGGACGACGCACCCGCCTGTACCGGCAGGCCCTCGACCTGGCCCGGAACCTCCGCGAGGTCGCCCCCGTGGTGCGGACGGTGAGCGCCGCCGGAAACGATGTGGTCGATCCGGATCGCGAGTGGGCCGACCGGCTCGCCGCGCTCCACCGGTTCCTCCTGCCAACGCCGTCCGTCGCACCCGCGAGCGGCCCCGACCCGGTGGCCACGGCCGATGCCGGCCCCGCCCTCGCCGAGGCCCTCAGCGACGAGACGGTGCTACGGAACATGCTGCGCCTGGAGGTGGCGCAGCTGGCGTTCACCGGTGCCAGCCACGAGCCGGAGCAGGAGGTGGAACTGGTCAAGGTCTCGTCACTTCACCCGGATCGGTTGACCGGCGTCCAGCTGCACCACTTCGGGGCCTTCTACCGCGGCTCATGGCGGGTCAACGACTGGCTGCACGGCCGGATGGACGGGGTCGCACAGCTCGTCCGGCTCCTGCTGGCTCCGGAGCGGTTACGGCAGTGCCTGCTCACGCCCGACTCGGCGCCTCCCGCGGGTCCCCGGTCGGCACGCTCCGAGGCGGTCGCCCGGCTATTGGAGGCGTTCGAGAGGTGCGCGGTCCCCGACCGGTCGCCGGACCGGGAATGGCTCGCCGCGCAGTGGGCCCAGGACCGGGCGGCGTGCGAACGTGAGGTGCTGCTGCTGGTCGCCGGCACGGACGCACCGGCGCTGGACGCCTGCACCCTCGCCATCGCCCGTCCGATCCAGACCGCCGTCCTGCGGGAGGACCTGCGCAGCCTCGCCGAGGCGGTACGCGCCGAAGGGGACGACCGCGGCGTGCCGAGCACGACGTGGCTGGCGTCCGTCGACGCCGCGTGGCGCAACGGGCGGAGCATGCCGGCGCAGGACCTGTGGCGGTGCTGGGACGAGGCCGCGAAGATCGGCCGGGAACGCGTCGAGGGCGACGTCGGCAGTGACACCTTCGCCCGAACCGTCTCGCACGCCACCACCGTCCTCGCCAACGTCGCCGGTGCTGCCGTTCCCGTCAGGCCGCTGGCCGTGGTCCTCTCCGCCTTCCGCGGCTACGCCCTCACCGTCTGGGCGATGGTGTCCCTGCTCACCCGCCGCAGCGCGGTGGGCAGGCATGCCGTCGACATCGCCGTCGCAGCCGGCGGTGCCCTGCTCGCCGTCACCCTTCTGGTGCCCGGGGTTCCGGTCGCGCTGACCCTCCTCGCGGTCCTCCTGCTGCTGGCCGGGTTCTCGTCCGCCGCCCTGCTCTCGCCCCAGGCGAGACCGGTCGGCCTGCGGCTGGCCGCGGCGGCGCTCGTCGTCCTGCTCGCCCTGGGCGGCGTCGTGTGGTCGGACCTGGCCCGCCACGGCTCCACCGCGCTGATCTGGAGCCTGTCGATCAAGCTAGGCGTCTCGGTGCTCGTCGTCCTGCTCGGATGGTGGGTGGCCCGCGCCCGCCCCGGGCGGTCCGGTGGTGGTGAGCGCCGATAGGCGCGTCCGCCCACGCCTGTCGCCGGGGTGGCTGTCGAGCCCTGGCGCCCAGGATTCGGTGGTGAAACGCCACGGCCGCGCCCGTCGCTATCGCACTCAGAGGCCCTGATGCTCGACGTCTTCGACGTCGAGCCCAGTGTCGTGCTCCAGTTCGGACATATCGATACGTTTTTGATAACAGATACCGGTCGCATCTGGTGCGCGTCGCTCCGGTGGAACAACCTCTGTGTGGGGCCTACCGCCCCACCGCATGTCGAGAGGAAAACCCATGCGCAAGACACTGGGCGTCGCGCTGCTGACCGGCGCCGTCGTCGCCGCCACGGCGGCCGGCGCGACAGGCGCCACCGCCGCCTCCGGCGCCGAGACCACCGGTTACATCGTCGTACTGCGCTCGGACGCCGACTCCCCGTCGGTCGCCGCCGAGCACTCGCGGGCCAACGGCGCCGCCCTCGGCCACGTCTACCAGCACGCCCTCCGCGGCTACTCGGCCCGGATGAGCGCCGCCGCCGCGGCGCGGGTCGCGCGCGACCCGCGGGTGCTGTTCGTACAGCCCGACGGGGTCGCGACGGTCGCCGCCCAGACGACTCCCACCGGCATCGACCGGGCCGATGCCGAGCTCAGCCCGACCGCGAAGATCAACGGTGTGGACGAGCGGGTCGACGTCGACGTGGCGGTGATCGACACCGGCATCGACCTCACCCACCCGGACCTGAACGTCTACGGGGCCGGCGCCAAGAACTGCTCCACGGGCGCCAGCGCCAACGACGGCAACGGGCACGGCTCCCACGTGGCCGGGACGATCGGCGCGCTCGACAACAACGTCGGCGCCGTCGGCGTGGCTCCGGGCGCCCGGGTCTGGCCCGTCCGGGTGCTGAACAACGTCGGCAACGGCAGGTACTCCGACATCATCTGCGGCATCGACTACGTCACCGCCCATGCCAGCGAGATCGAGGTCGCCAACATGAGCCTCGGCGGCTCCGGCTCCGACAGCGCCTGCGGCAGCAACAGGGACGCGATGCACGAGGCGATCTGCCGGTCGGTCGCCGCCGGCGTGACGTACGTCGTCGCGGCCGGCAACGAGACCGACAACGCGGCGAACCATGTGCCTGCCGCGTACGACGAGGTGATCACCGTCAGCGCGCTCGCCGACTTCAACGGCCTCCCCGGCGGCGGCGCGGCGGCCACCTGCGGCAGCGACGTGGACGACACGATCGCCGACTTCTCGAACTTCGGGGCCGACGTCGACCTGATCGCGCCCGGCGTCTGCATCTACTCCACCTGGAAGGGTGGCGGTTACAGCACCATCTCGGGCACGTCGATGGCCAGCCCGCACGTGGCCGGTGGCGCCGCCCTCTACAAGGCCACCCACCCCACCGCCACCCCGGGTGCGGTCAAGTCCGCCCTCCAGGCGGCCGGTACCACCGCCTACAGCTGGCCCGCCGGCGACCCGGACGGGGTCCAGGAGAAGCTGCTCAACGTCGCCACCTTCTGACCGGTGACCGTCCCGGCCCGCGCGGGCCGGGACGGTCGCTTCGGCGCGGGCCTGCTCCAGCGCGGCGAACAGCGGCGATACGGACAGCGACGGCATCGGGCCTCCTCGGGCGACGGCCGCGGGTTCCACGGCGGAGCGCCCGGCCGGTCCCTCCGCCGAGCCCACCGACCGGCCAGCGGCGGGCGCACCGGCCGACCCGTGAAGGTCCGGCCGGCCGGTGCGGTGCCGCCGGGACATCGCCCGGCGGCGCGTCAGTGGATGAGGATGGGGCTCTTCCCCTGCTCCGCCTGCGGGTCGTCGGGCAGGTGTGACGGCTCGTTCCGGCGGGACAGGAAGGCGGCCGGGACGAACGTGACCGCTACGAGGGCGAACGCGATCCAGAACGTGGTGGCGTACGAGCCGGCGGCGAAGTCGAGCCCCCGCTCGATGAGCGACGGCGGGACCGGGAACTGCTGGAGCAACTCCGGCTGCTGCTGGGCGGCAATGGCCAGACCGGCCTGGGTGATCGGCTCTCCGCTCGGGTCCGTCGCGCCGGGGATCGGCTGGGAACCGTTCAGCTCGTTGGTGAGGATCACCGACATCAGCGCGGCGCCGACGGAACCGCCGATCTGCTGGAGGATGTTGACCAGCGTGGAGCCGCGGGCCACCTCCTGGGGGTGCAGGGTCTTCAGCGCCGCGGTCATCAGCGGCATCATGGCGGCACCCATGCCCAGGCCCATGACGAACAGCGAACCGCACAGCAGCCAGTACGAGGTGCCCGCGTCGACCTGGGTGAAGGCGAAGAACCCGAGGAGAATGAGCACCAGGGCGAACGGCACGGTGCGACCGACGGGCACCCGGTCGGCGAGCGTCCCGGCGAGCGGCATGGTGAGCATCGCGCCGATGCCCTGCGGCGCGATGAGCAGGCCCGCGGCCAGCGTCGACTCGCCGCGCACCTGGAGGAAGTAGGCGGGGAAGAGCAGCCCGGCGCCCATGAACGCGATGATGAACACGAACAGGGTCACCGTCGCGACGGTGAGGTTGCGGTTGGCGAACAGCCGCAGGTCGAGCAGGGGGTGCCGGGGCTTGAAGGAATAGGCGACGAACCCGACCAGGAGCGCGGCGCCGACGAGCGCGGGCGCCCAGACCTGCCTGTCGGCGAAGGTGCCGGCCTCGGGCAGCGAGGAGACGCCGTAGAGGAACAGGGCGAGACCCGGCGACAGCATCAGCATGCCGAGGAAGTCGAACGACTCCGACGGCTCAGGGTTGTCCTTCGGCAGGGCCAGCTGGGCGTAGACGAGCGTCACGGCGCCGATGGGCAGGTTGATCAGGAAGATCCAGTGCCAGCTCGCCGTGTCGATCAGCCAGCCGCCGAGGATCGGGCCGCCGATCGGCCCGAGCAGCATCGGGATGCCGAGGACGGCCATCAGGCGACCGATCCGGTTCGGCCCGGCCGCCCGGGTCATGATCGTCGTGCCCAGGGGCAGGAGCATGCCGCCGCCGAGGCCCTGCAGGACGCGGTAGGTGATCAACTGCCCGATCGTGTCGGCGGTGGCGCACAGGCCGGACCCGATCGTGAACAGCGCGAGCGCGACCATGTAGAGGCGCTTCGTGCCGAACCGGTCGGCGGCCCACCCGCTGAGCGGAATCACCGTGGCGAGCGCGAGGGTGTAGGCCGTCATCGTCCACGCGACCCGGGCGTAGGACGCGTCGAACTCGGCCTGGAACGTCGGCAGCGCGACACTCACCACCGTCACGTCGAGGATCGACATGATGGCGCCGAGGACGACCACCCCCGCCACCTTGAGGACCGCGGCGTCGAGCTTGTCCGCTGTCGCGGCAGGTTGCTGGGTCACGAAAGAAGTCTCCTGGGATCGGTTGGGCCTGCGAGAGGCGGGCGGTTGCGGCGCGCCGCACCCACCCGGTTCGGGAGACGCCGCCTGCGGAGGCGACACCCGCGCGCAGCGTAACCACCGGCACCGACATTCCGCCGCCAATTACCGGCGGACGTCGCACAGCCCACACCCGCCAACCGTCCCGGGTCGATGACCGGCGGCGCGGCGACCGACGTCGCGCCGAAGTCGCGGCGACCGCCAACCGGCCGTGGCGGCGGTGCCCGGCGAGGACGGGCGGCGGGTCAGTCGGCCGCCGCCGTGGCGGGGACCGGATCGTCCTCGCCCGCCGGCCGCTCGACCGTCGGCAACAGCGGGTCCACGAGCAGCAGCAGCACCGAGGCCGCGGTCAGCGCCGCACCCACCAGGAAACCGGCCCGCGCGTCGAACGCCGACAGCAGCACGCCGCCGATCAGGGCGCCGAGCGCCACGCCGACGTTGAACGCGGCCGAGTTGGCCGCGAACCCGATCTCGGTACGGCCGGGTGCCACCCGCAGGATCCGCGCCTGCGTCGCCATGAAGACCGGCGCGGCGGAGCAGCCGAGCACGCCCAGCAGGATCACGACCGCCACCTGGTTGCCGGCCAGGGCGCCGAGGCCGAGCAGCGCCACCGCCTGCACCCCGACCGTCAGGAGCAGCGATCCCCGCGGCATCCGGTCCAGCAGCGGCCCGACCGCCACCACACCCGCGGTGCCCGCCGCGCCGAAGACGAACAGCAGCGCGCCGACGCTCTGCTCGGAGAACTCGGTCAGCTTGGTGAGGAAGTCCGTGATGTAGGTGAAGCCGGCGAACATGCCCGTCACCGACAGGGCGGTGGTGGCGATGACGATGGCGAACCGGCGCCCGTCCGGGTGGGAGCCGAAGGCGCCGTGGCTCTCCTCGGGCCGGGTGGTCGGCAGCAGCACCGCGATGACGACCAGGGCCACCAGGCCGAGTGCGGTGAGCGCGAAGAACGGCACCTGCCAGCGGCTGTGCTGGCCGAGCCAGGTGCCGGCGGGAACGCCCAGGACCGTCGCCAGCGACCCGAAGACCGACATCACCGCGATGACGCGGCCGCGGCGCTCCGGGGAGAACAGCCCGACGGCGGTGGGGCCGAGGACGGCCCAGAACAGCGCCTGCGCGATCGCGGTGACCACCCGGGCGCCGAAGAGCACCGGGTACGACCGGATCATCACCGAGGCGAGCGTGCTGACCACCAGGAGCGCGAGCAGCCAACTGAGGACATGCCGACGTGGCACGCGCCGCGTCACGTGGGCCAGGGGCAGGGAGAGCACGGCGACGGTCAGGCCGTAGCCGGTGACGAGGAAGCCCGCGGACGGCAGGGAGACGTCCAGGTCCTCGGAGATGAGGCTCAGCAGGCCGATCGGGAGGTTCTCGGTGGTGTTGAACACGAAGGCCGACAGGGCCAGGGCCGCCAGGACCGTGATCCGGCTCCAGAGGGGGGACCGCATACGGGGGAAGCTCCTCTCGAAGGGTTGCATCACTCGGCGGTGGCCTGGTGGCCGCCATCGAGTCCACGCCGGACCAGAGCACCCAGTGCCGCCAGAGCGTCACCATGCCAGATCGTATAGTGATTGCCCGAGATTGTGCATTCGTCGAGGCCAATGACGATCTCCCGCCACCCGGCGGCGTCCACCGACGATCCGGTCGCCCGGACGAGCGTCGTCGGCCCCGCGTACCGGCCGGCCGGCCGGTACGAGCCGAGGGCCCGTAGGTGGGCGAGGAAGGGACGGTACCGCCCGTACAGGAACTCGACGTCGCACTCCTGCGGCAGCACCCGGGCGCGGACCACGGCGGCGAAGACGTCATCGACGCCGGCGTGATCGGGAACCGCCGCCAGGGCCGCCCGGACCGGCTCGGCCGGGATGCCGCCGAGCTCGACGAGGTCGTGCACCAGCCAGCGCGCCGCGGTCCCGTCGGACGGGACGGTGAGCGCGCCGGGCGCCGGCGCGTCGACGAGGACCAGCCTCGGGACGGCGACCCCCGCGGCGACGAGGCGGCGGGCCAGGTCGTACGCGACGACGGCGCCCATCGACCAGCCCAGCAGCGCGACGGCACGGTCCCCGTGATGCCGGTGTATCGCGGCCAGGTACCGCGCCGAGTGCGCCGGCACGGAGTCCAGCGGGCTCTCCTCGTTGTTGAAGCCCGGCGCCTCGAGGGCGTAGACCGGCTGCTCGGGGTGCAACAGGGGCACCAGCGCCCGGTAGCCGTAGGGCGACCCCGAGACCGGTGGCGCGCAGAACAGCGGCACCCGGGGACCGCTCGGCCGCAACGGCAGCACCGGGTCGAAGCCGTCCGTCACGACGGGCTCCCGTCCGCGCCCGCGAACCGGTCCGGCTCCGGCACGGCGGCCCGGACCGGCGCGGTGACCCCGTCGATGCGCTCGGCGATCGCCCGAACGGTCGAGGTGCCGTAGAGCTGGCGCAGGTTCAGCTTGACGCCGAAGTCGCGGGTGATCCGGGTGATGACGCGCATCGCCTGCAGCGACGAGCCGCCGAGGTCGAACAGGTTGGCGTCGGCGCCGACGTCGGCCCGGCCGAGCACGTCGGCGAAGATCCGGACCAGAGCCGCCTCGGTCGCGGTGGCCGGCGGGACGACCGGGTCCGTGGTGGCGGCGTCGTCGGCCGGGTCCGGCAGGGCGTTGCGGTCCACCTTGTGCGACGACGTCATCGGCAGCTCGTCGAGGAACACCCAGGCGGACGGGATCATCGCCTGCGGCAGGGTCTCGGCGAGGAACGCCCGCAGCTGCGTGGCCGCCGGCCGCTGCGGGCCCTCGGCGACGAGGTAGCCGACCAGGCGCTGGTCGACCTGGCGCACGGCCACCACGGCCTGCCGGATCTGCGGGTGGGCCAGCAGCGCCGACTCGATCTCGCCCGGCTCGACGCGGATGCCGCGCAGCTTCACCTGCTGGTCGATCCGGCCGAGGTACTCCAGATCCCCGTCGGCGTTCCACCGCACGAGGTCGCCGCTGCGGTACACCCGGCCCGCGGCGCGGAACGGGTCGGCCTGGAACCGCTGGGCGGTGAGCTCCGGACGGTTCAGGTATCCGCGGGCCAGGCCCGCACCGCCGATGAGCAGCTCCCCCGGCGCGCCGCGCGGCACGAGCCGGTCGGCGCGGTTGACCACGTACAGCCGGCGGCCCGGGTGCGGCCGTCCGATCGGCGGCGGGGTCCGCCACGTCCCCGACCCGCAGTCGTACTCGGTGCAGCAGACGGCGACCTCGGTCGGGCCGTAGAGGTTGAGCAGGGTGCGCCCGGGGCGGATCCAGGCGTTGGCCAGCTCCGCCGACAGGGCCTCACCGAGGCTGACCACCCGACGCAGCGCGGGGTACGGCCCGGTCTCCAGCAGGCTCAGCATGGTCGGTGTCAGCGCGGCGGAGGTGACCTCCGCACGCCGCATGAGCGCCGCCAGCTCCGTGGGAGACGCGCCCTCCTCCGGCGCCACCAGCACGAGCGTGGCGCCGGCGAGCAGGGCCGAGAAGATCTCCCCGCAGGACACGTCGAAGGTGAGCGCGGCGAACTGCAGGACCCGCTCGCCGGGGCGCAGGGCCGCCAGCTCGATGTAGCGGTCGGCGTACAGGCCCATCGCGCCGTGCTCCACCTGGACGCCCTTGGGCCGGCCGGTGGAGCCGGAGGTGTAGAGCAGGTACGCCAGGGAGTCACGGCCGGTCGGGTCCGGCAGCGGCGTGTCCTCCGGTTCCTCGCCGGCCGGCTCGTCGAGCACGACGACGCTCCAGCCGTCCGGTTCCGGCAGGTGGCCGGCGAGGGCCCGGCGGGTGAGCACGACGCGGGCGCCGGCGTCGCGGATGAGGTACGACAGCCGGTCGACCGGGTTGCCGGGATCCAGCGGGGCGAAGGCCGCACCCGCGCGCAGCACCCCGAGCATGGCGGGCAGGACGTCGAGGCCGCGGTCCAGGACGAGCGCCACGACGTCCTCGTGGCGTACGCCCCGGGCCCGCAGCCGCCGCGCCAGCCGCTCGGCGTCCGCGCAGAGCGCACCGTAGGTCAACCGCTCGCCGCGGCAGACGGCCGCCACGGCGTCCGGGGCCGCCGCGGCGGTCGCCGCGATCCGCGCGTGCAGCGGCTGCTCGGGGACGGCGCGGGGGCCGCCGTCGCCCAGCCGGAGCAACGCCTTCTGTTCGGTCTCGGACAGCACCGGCAGCTGGGACAGCGGGGTCGACAGGTGCGCGGGCAGCATCCGCAGCACCCGCTCGAGGTGGTCGGTCATGGCCTCGATGCGCCACCGGTCGAACAGGTCGGTCGCGTAGTTCACGTGCAGCGACAGCCGGTCGCCGGCGAGCGTGAAGTCGAGCGAGAGGTCGAACTGGGCGCGGCCGGACGGCGGCACGAGCAGCTCGGCGTGGACGCCGGGCAGGTCGAGAGCGCCCCCGGTGGTGCCGTCGCCGAGCAGTTGGGTGATGACCTGGAAGAGCGGGTTGCGGGAGCCGTCGCGCAGCGGGCGCACCCGCTCCACGACCTTCTCGAACGGCACGTCCTCGTGGTCGTAGAGGTCGAAACTGGCGTCGACGACCCGTTCCAGCAGCTCGCCGACGGTGGGCCCGCCGGTGAGGTCCAGCCGCAGCACGACCATGTTCACGAACAGGCCGACGGTGTCCTCCAGGTCGGGGTCGGCACGCCCGAGCATGGGTACGCCGAGCGGCACGTCCTCCTGACCGGAGTGGGCGTGGAGGACCGCGGCGAGTGCGGTGGTGAGCACCATGAACAGCGAGGCGCCGGCCTCGCCGGCCACTCGGCGCAGCCCGGCCAGCAGCTCGCCGTCGAGGTGGCGCACCACCGTGCCACCACGCTGGCTCGGCACCGGCGGCCGGGGCCGGTCGGTCGGCAGCTCCAGGGTGGGCAGCCCGCGCAGCGCCCGCTCCCA
Source organism: Micromonospora sp. NPDC048830 (assembly GCF_043198215.1). Lineage (NCBI taxonomy): Bacteria > Bacillati > Actinomycetota > Actinomycetes > Micromonosporales > Micromonosporaceae > Micromonospora > Micromonospora sp. NPDC048830. The sequence continues at coordinate 22,514 of NZ_JBICUP010000051.1, read as the reverse complement.
GTGCTGGAGTCCCTGTTCCAGCGCGTCGTCGGTCAGTCGCTCGGCATGCTCGCGCACGTAGCTGGCGAAGTCGGTACGTGGCGGCGGCAGTTGCGGCACGCCGCCCGCGACGGTCGCCCGGTAGAGCGCGGAGAGGTCACGTTGCACGACGCCGGTGGACCACCCGTCCGTAACCACGTGATGGAAGGCCAGTACCAGGATGTGGTCGGCGGCGTCGACCCTGATCAGCCGGAACCGGTACAGCGGGCCGACGTGCAGGTCGAAGACCGCGGTGACCTCCGCGTGCAGCGCGGCCTCGATCGCCTCGTCGCGGTTCCCGGTGGCGGAGCGCGGCAGGTCGACGACGTCCAGGTCGACGTCCTCCGGCGGCGGGCCGATGACCTGGTACGGCACGCCGTCGCCGACCGCGAACCGGGTGCGGATCCCGTCGTGCCGCCGCACCAGCAGGGTCAACGCCGCACGGAGCGCGGCGATGTCGACCGGTCCGCGCAGCCGATAGACGAGGGGGCTGTTGTAGGTGGACTCACCCGGGCTGAGCTGATCGATGAACCACAGCTGCCGCTGGGCGTGGGACAGCGGCAGTCGCACCTCACTGGACGGCGTCGTCATGGCGGTCCTCCGATAGGTATGTTGAGGGTTGTCGATGAGCCACGGCGCTCACGCACTGGCCTGCCCACGACATCGGGGGCATCGTGAACGGGGAGGCGAGGGAATGTTGCGGGAACCGGTCGCGGAGATCGCGGCGCTGTTCGACGTGTACCAGAGCGGGCTGGTCTTCCACTGCCTGTGCGCGGTCACCCGGCTCGGGGTGCCGGACCAGCTCGGCGACGACCCGCGGCCGGTCGCCGAGGTGGCGGCGGCGGTCGGCGCCGACACCGACGCGTTGCGGCGGGTGCTGCGGCTGCTGGCCGGGCACCACCTGGTCGAGTTCGAGCCGGGCACCGACGAGGTGGCCCTGACCCATCGCGGCGCGCTGCTGCGTCGGGACCACCCGCTGTCGCTGGCCGCGACCTTCGCCACGCTGGGCGTGTCGGACGTGGCGCACCGGACGGCCGACACGCTCCGTACCGGACGGGCGGCCGCGCCGGTGGCGCTGGGTGAGGACTTCTGGTCGTTCCTCGCCGCGCGTCCGGACCGGCAGACCGTCTTCAGCCAGGCCATGGCCGAGCAGGCGCGACTGTTGTCGCTGCCCTGCGTCGACCTCGTCGACTGGCCCACCGAGGGCGTCGTGGTGGACCTCGGCGGTGGCACGGGCGCCCTGCTGGCCGCGGTGCTGGGCACCGCCCCGCGGCTGCGCGGGGTGCTGGTGGACCAGCCGCAGGTGCTCGACCGGTCCCGCGCCGCCGTCGCCGAGCGGGGCCTGGCGGACCGGTGTGAGGTACGCGCCGGGGACCTCTTCGACCCGGCGCCCCCCGGCGACGTGTACGTGTTGTCGCGGGTGCTGCACGACTGGGACGACGAGGCCGTGGTGGGCATCCTGACCGCGGTGGCGGCCGGTGCCCGGGCCGGCGCGCGCCTGATCGTCTTCGAGGACGTGCTGCCCGAGGACGGCTCGGCCACGGCGGCGCAGGCCTGGGCCGACATCGCAATGATGCTGCTGTACGAGGGCGCCCGCGAGCGCACCGCCGGGCAGTACCGGGAGCTGCTGGAGCGCGGTGGCTGGCAGCTGCGGGACGCGGTGCCCGGGCCGCCCGGGATGCACGTCATCGAAGCGGTCCGGTCGGCGTAGCCGGGGTGCGCGCCGGCTCCAGGACCACGTCGAGCCGGCGCAGCCCGTTGAGGAAGTTGGAGGCCTGCCGGGCCGGCTCGCCCACCTCGCGGATCTCGGCCACCTGGCCGAGCAGGCTCTCCAGCACGCAGCGCAGTTCCAGCCGGGCCAGCGCGGCACCCACGCAGTAGTGCGGTCCCCCGCCGAATCCGACGTGCGGGTTGGGCCGGCGGTCGACGAGGAACCGGTCCGGCTCGGCGAACAACTCCTCGTCGCGGTTGCAGGAGGGCAGCCAGACGACGACGCGGTCGCCCCCGGCGATGCTCGCGTCGCCGAGGGTCGTGTCCCTCGTCGCGGTGCGCATGGCGTGCCCCGGCGGGGAGGTGTAGCGCAGGATCTCCTCGATCGCCGCGTCCAGCAGTCCCGGCTCCGCCCGCAGCCGCCGCCACTGCTCGGGATGGCGGGCGAAGGCCAGCAGTGCCCCCGAAATCGCGTGCGGGGTGGTCTCCAGGCCGCCGTTGAGCAGGCCGTCGCAGTTGAGGACGATCTCCTCGTCGGTCAGCGGGCGGCCGCCATGGTCCGCGGTGGCCAGCGTGGAGACGATGTCGTCCCCCGGGTCGGCCCGGCGCCGCTCCAGCAGCTCGAAGAAGTAGGCGAAGACCGCCGAGTGCGCGGCGGCGCGTTCCGCCGCCGCGGCGGGTGAGGGATCGGTGTCGTCGAACCCGGTCGCGGTCAGTGCGGCCAGCTCGTCCCAGTCCTGCCGGGGCACGCCCATCATCCGGAACAGCACCCAGGACGGAACGGGCAGCGCCAGATCGGCCACGACGTCGACCGGCTCGCCGCGGTCGACCAGCTCACGCAGCCGCCGGTCGACGGTGTCGCGCAGACCCGGCGCCAGGTCCGCGAGCGCGCGGCTGGAGAACCACCGGGCGTGGGCGGGGCGCAACCGCTGGTGGTCGGCGCCGTCCGAGACGACCAGCATCCGTCCGCTGGCGGCGGCCACCGCGGCGGCACCGGCGCCCAGCCGCATCCCCCGGGTGGACGTGAAGACGTCCGGACGCCGCAACACCTCCCGGCCCGGCCGGTACGCGGTGACCGACCAGAAGCCGTCGCGCTCCGGGTTGGTCCAGGCGACGGGGTGCCGGCGACGGGCCTCGCGGGTGACCTCCAGGAACCGGTCCCCGGCGAAGAAGTGCGGGTCCGCCAGGTCGACGTCCGTCCCGCCGGCGGTGAACAGCGGAGTGCGATTGACCACAAGGACCTCCCCGAAATCACTCGCATTTAGGTAATGCAATTACTGCCGTTGCCCGAATGCCACCGGGAACGACTTTTTCCATATTCTTCGACTCGACCGCTGGGAATTGCCGCGAAACTGTCTACAATTGATTCATCCTGCCACCCATTCGCATTGGTCCACGCAGTGACGCGTGTGCCGAATCGGGGCGCATCGCGCTCCGCCACCCCGGCGCCGACGCACGACCGACAAGTGAGAGAGGGAAGCCAGCATGTTCGAGGAAGCCACCGTCTACTCGCCGGTGATCCGGCAGGAGAACGGGACCGTGTCGGTGACGTTCGCCCGCGAACATCCCGGGTTCTCCGACGCCGACTACCAGCGGCACCGGGCACGGATCGCGGAGCTGGCCCTGACGTACCGGCCCGGCGACCCGGTGCCCGAGGTGGACTACACCGCCGAGGAGGTCGACCTCTGGCGGCAGGTCGTCGGCGACCTGCAGGACAAACACCGCCGGTACGCGGCGGCGGAGTTCCTCGACGGATCGCGACGGCTCGGCCTCCCGTCGGACCGGCTGCCGCAGTTGCGGGAGGTCTCCGGCCGGCTGCGCGCCCTGACCGGGTTCCACTTCACGCCGGCGGCCGGCATCGTCGGCCTGCGCGACTTCTACGGTTCCCTGGCCGAGGGCCGCTTCCAGGCCACGCAGTACATCCGGCACTGCTCGCTGCCGTACTTCTCCCCGGAGCCGGACATGATGCACGAGGTGGTCGGGCACGGCAACGCGCTGGCGAACGGCCGCCTGGCGGCGCTCTACCGTCGGGTTGGCCGGGCCGCGTGCCGCGCGGGCAGCAGGAAGGCCCTCGAGGTCCTCTCGCGGGTCTTCTGGTTCACCCTCGAGTACGGCCTGGTACGGGAGAACGGCGAGCCCAGGGTCTACGGCGCCAGCCTGCTGTCGTCGGTCGGCGAGCTGGAGCAGTTCCGCACCGCGGCGGAGGTACGGCCGCTGGACGTCGCCGCGATGGCCCGGCAGAGCTACACGGTGGAGAACTTCCAGCCGGTGCTCTTCTGCGCCGAGTCGTTCGACCAGTTGGAGGCGTTCTACGACGACTTCCTGCCCGCCGTCGAGGCCGGCGAGCCGGCGCTGGTCGGCTCCTGAGCGACGGGCGTGGCCCCGGCGGCCGCGCCGGGCCCCGGACGGGGCCCGGAGCGGCGGCCTCATGTCGTCACTCCCGAGGCGGGGCGACCGCGGCGGGCCGGTGGCGGTCCGGCAGCCGCCGCGCTGCGCGGGGACAGCACTCGCAGCAGGTTCTCCCACAGGATGAGCTCGCGGTCCCGCCGGGAGACCCCGGCGAACACCTCGTCGCCGTCGCAGACCGCGCCGACCAGCCGCTGGAGGCCGCCGGTGAGCTGGTTGAGCGGCCAGTCCGTCCCGAAGATGATCTTGTGGTTGATGCCGAGCCGGAACAACCGGTTCAGGTGGGCCGGCCAGCCGCCCACGAGCGGGGAGCCCGCGAAGCCGCCGGTGTCGAGATAGACGTTGGGCCGGTGCGCCGCCAGGTACGAGCTGACCTCGACGTCCGTGACCCCGCCGTGCCCCAGCACGAAGGGCACGTCCGGAAAGTCCCGGGCGGCCCGGTCCACCAGGATGGCTTCGCTGGTGGTGAACATCAGGGAGTGCGCCGTCGGCCCCGTGTGGACGAAGACCGGCAGGGACCGGCTCCGGCACACCTCGTAGTAGGGGTAGAGCGACGGGTCCGACGGCGAGTAGCCGCACGGGGGGTAGAGCTTCATCCCGTCGAACGCGTACCGGTCCACCAGCTCGGCGAAGGCGTCCGCGCCTGCCGCGCCGCGCCGCGGGTCGGCGCCCAGGTACACCCAGAACCGGCCGGGGTGGCGCAGCCGGATCTCGTGGTGCCGGCGGGCCATCTCGGCGAGGTCGAGCCGGCCCGGCATGACCATCCCGAAGTCGGGCACCATCAGCACCGCGCGCGCGACGCCGGCCGCGTCCATCTCCGCCACCAGCCGGTCGGCGTCGTGGTCGCGGTGCTGGGCGCGGTAGCTCTCGTGCAGCCGGTCCAGCGGCGGGCCGGCGGCCACGGCGTGCAACCGCCGGCGCATCCCGACGGCGACGTCACCGATGAAGGCGTCGGGGATGAAGTCCGTCGAGGCGACGTGACAGTGGCCGTCGTAGATCACTGGAGGCAGTGCTCGACGGTCTGGCGGATGGTCGCCGAGCGGCCGGCGGTGAAGTTCATCAGGTCGAACCTGCGGCCGGTCCGATCCTCCAGGAACGACAGGTAGGCCACCATGCCCATCGAGTCCAGCAGGCCGGTGGTCAGCAGCGGGGTGTCGGCGGTCACCGCGACCTTGGCCTCACCGTCGTTCCAGTTCTCGATCCACTCGATCAGCTCCTGGTGCAGGGCTGCGGTGTCGACCTCCATCGGGACCTCCCCTGGTGACGGCGGCCGGCGCCGCGCCGAACAGGCGCAGGACGTTGCCGCTCATGATCATTTGACGTTCCCGGCGCTTGACGCCGGCGAGGACCGCCTCCCCGGTGAACTCGTCGACCACGGTGGTCAGCGACGCGGACAGGCGGAACGACGGCCAGCACGTCCCGAAGAGGATCTTGTGGTTGATCCCCGTGTGGAACAGCCGGTTCAGGTGCGCCGCCCAGCCGTCGGCGCTGAGCATCGACGGGAACTGGCTGATGTCCAGATGGACGTTCGGCCGGTGCGCGCACAGGTACGACGCCTCGTCGACGTGTGTCACTCCCCCGTGGCCGAGGACGAAGTTCACGGTCGGGAAGTCCCGGGCGGCGTCGTCCACCAGCAGGGGCCGCCCGAGCGTGAAGTCGAGCGGGCCCCAGCCCGGCCCGGTGTGCGTGAGCACGGGCAGGCCCCGCGCCGCGCACACCTCGAAGTACGGATAGAGCCGACGGTCGCTCGGCGAGTAGCCGGTGAGCGGGTAGAGCTTCATCCCGGCGAACCCGTACTCGGTCACGCACCGCTCGAACAGCTCCACGCCCTCCGCGCCGGCGCGCGGGTCGACCCCCCACATCACCCGGAAGCGGCCTGGGTGGCGGGAACAGACCCGGCGATGCAGCCGGGCCAGCTCCTCGGGCGCGACCGCGTGCCGGCTGGCCCGGGAGTAGTCGGCCGCCACCAGCACCGCCTGGTCGATCCCGGCCTCGTCGAGCTCGGCGACCAGCCGGTCGCCGTCATGGTCCTGGTAGCCGGCGAGCAGCTGGTCGAGGACGGCGCCGTACCGGTCCCGGACGCCGTACGCGGCGAGCCGGCTCGCGACGTTGGCCGCCTGCGCCTCGAGGAAGTCACGCGGGGTGGCCCGGTCGCTGGCCAGCGTGACGTGGGCGTCGACGATCATGCGACCGGGGTGGCCGAGTCCCGCCGCTGCGCGAAGTACGCGGCAACGGCCGTCCGGCTCAGCTTCAGGTTGGCGGTCAGGAACGCCGAGTCGCCGCGCAGCGGTGTCGGGCTGAACAACACCACCGCGATGCGGTGCTGGCCGTCCAGGTGCTCGTTGACCTTGCCGATCCCCTCGATGATCGCGGCGCGCTGGGCGTCGCCGTCGTCGGTCGGCGTGACGATGCCGGCGAGGCCGTGCGCGCTCGGCGTGGGCACCACGACGAGGTCCGCGACGCCGGGTACGCCGACGAAGTGGGACTCCACCTCGCCGGGGTGCACCTTGCGACCGCTGGCGAGCGCGATGACGTCCTTCTTGCGCCCGAGCAGGGTGAGGTAGCCGTCCGCGTCCAGGCGCCCGTAGTCGCCCGTGACGATGGTGCCGTCCGGGCGGAACGTCTCCTCCGCCACCTGCCGGTCCAGGCCGAAGTAGCCGAGGCTCAGCGGCGCCGGGCGGTGGATCAGCAGTTCGCCGTCCGCCAGGAAGGTCACCGCGTCCGGGTCGATGAGCTTGCCGACGGTGCCCGGGCGGTTCTCCTCCAGGGTGTTCCAGCCGATCATGCCGCTCTCGGTCATCCCGTACGCCTCGAGCAGGCGCACGCCCTGGGCTCCGAAGGCGTCGAGGGTCTCCCGCCGGATGGGTGCCATGCCGGTGATGGCGAAGCGCAGCCGGCCGCCGAGGAACTCGCCGAGCGGCACTCCCCCGCCCGTTCTGGTGGCGAGCTGCAACACCGCGTCGTAGAAGATCGGCGGGCCGATCAGGAAGGTCGGGCCCTCGGCGCGCAGCGCGGCGAAGACCCGCTGGTACGGCGCGAGCACCAGGTCCGCGCCGGTCCACAGGCAGCAGTAGACCGACAGCCGCTGCTGGTAGTTGGCCAGCGGCAGGAAGATCAGGTGCCGGTCCCGCGACGAGATGCGGAAGCTGTCGATGAACCGCCGGATGACGTACTCGGTGCCCCTGCGGCTGATCCGCAGGCCCTTGAGCGTGCCGCTGGTACCCGAGGAGTAGACGAGGCTGTGCAGGTCCGGCGGCGTGTCCGGGGCCGGGCGGGCGGGATCGCCGGGATGCGTCTCGTCGCCGAGGACCAGCAGCGCGAGGCCGTGCCGCGCGGTGAACGCCGGCACGTCGTCGACGGGGAAGTCGTCCGGGAACGCCTGGATCAGGGCGCCGACGAGGAGCGCGCCGAGGTCCCAGCTCAGCCAGTCGATGCTGTTTGGGGCGCGCAGCCCGACGACGTCGCCCGCCCGGACGCCGGCGGCGCGCAGCTGCTCGGCCCGGCGCTCCGCGAGATCCGCCAGCGCGGCGTGGCTGATCTCCCGGCGGTCCCCTCGGGCATCGATCTCGACGACCACGGCGTCGGTGTTGTCGCGGTACTGCTCGATCAGATGGGCCAGTTCCATGGTCAGTCCCTCGCGTCGGTGGCGCCGGCCGGCTGGCGCAGCCGCGCCAGCAGGGTGTCGAGGCGGTCGTGTGCGAGGCGGCCGACGTGGCCGCCCAGCATCGGTTCGTACGGGCCGGTGCCGGCGTCCCAGTCGAGGCTGACGGTGAGCACGCTGCCGCCCGCCTCGTCGGGCCGCCAGCGCACCGAGCGCTCGAGCCGGTTCCAGAGCCAGTCGGGCTCTGCGCGCAGCACGACGCCGTCCGGCGTGACCTCGACGTGGTCGGTCCACCGCGCCGTCCGGCCGCCGACCGTCCCGGCGAAGTCGGGCTCGACGGCGACACCGGCCGCCTTGGGGTCAGCCACGACACCGGCCGCCTCGGGGTCAGCCACGACACCGGCCGCCTCGGGGTCAGCCGTGGCGCCCGTCGCCTCGGGGTCGGCGGCGAACGGGTCGAGCAGGTGCGGCCGCGCGCGCAGGAGCGCCGCCAGCTCGGCGGGGCTCAGCGGTACGGCCACCGTCCGCGTCAGCGGCGACAGCCGGACCGGCACCGGGCCGGCGGCGCCGTCCAGGGTGTCCAGCACGTCGTCGAGCACAGCCAGGCCCGCCGTCAGGTCGGCGGTGGAGATCACCATCGGCGGTTGCACCCGCAGCACCCGGTTGTGGTAGAGCGAGTACGTCGAGGTGACCCGGCGGCGCAGCAGCTCGCCGAGGACCATGCCGCCCAGCGACTCGTCGTGGAATTCGAGGCCGTGCATCATGCCGACGCCGCGGTGCGCGGACAGCAGCCGGGGATGGCGGGCCACCGCCGCGGCCAGCCGCTCGGTGATCAGCGCGCCCTTGTCGACCACGGACGCGAGGAAGCCGTCGGCGGTGGCGATGTCGAGCACCTCCAGGGCCACCCGGCAGGCCAGCGGGTTGCCGCCGAGGCTGGAGCCGAAGGTCGACGGCTGGTCGCGCAGGGACTCCCAGACCCGCGCGGTGCCCATGACGGCGGAGATCGGCACGACCCCGCCGCCGAACGCCTTGCCGATGCACATCAGGTCGGGGGTGACGCCGAAGAGCTGGTGCGCGAAGAGGGCGCCGCAGCGGCCGAAGGCGGTCTGCATCTCGTCGAGGATCAGCAGCGCGCCGCGCTCGTCGCAGAGTCGCCGCACCTCGGCGAGGTATCCCTCGGGTGGCAGCACCACCCCGCCCTCCGCCTGCACCGGTTCCAGCAGCACCGCCGCCGTGTCGGTGCCGACCGCGCGGTCGAGGGCGTCCAGGTCGCCGAAGGGCACCTGCCGGAAGCCGTCCATGAACGGGCGGAACAGCGCGGCGTGTTCCGGGCGGCCGGACGCGCTGAGGGTGGCGAACGTCTTGCCGTGGAAACAGTCGACCGCGGTGACGAATCCGGGCCGCCCGGTCGCCGCCCGGGCCAGCTTCAGCGCGTTGTCGATGCTCTCGCCGCCGCCGTTGGCGAGGTACGCGTACGGCAGCCGGCCGCCGCTGACCGCCGCCAGCCGGGCGGTCAGCCGGATCTGCACCTCCTCGAACATGATCTTCGTGCTGTTGAGGCGGCGGGTGGCCAGCTGCTCCTCGACCGCCGCGATCAGCCGCGGATGGGAGTAGCCGAACGACTGGTTGCCGTACTGGTCGAACAGGGCCAGCAGGCGGCCCCCGTCCTCGTCGGCGACGAAGCTCTCCGCGCCCTCGCCCTGGACGCCGCAGCCCATGACGAAGGACATCGTGGCGTAGGTGGGATGGTTGTGTGCCGCCTTCGCCTCGGCGAGTCGCTGTCGGTGTGATCGCACGGTGGCTCCGTCCCCTGTACCTGTCAGGCCGCGGCGGCGTACGCGTGGTAGTCGGCGAAGAAGTACTGCAGGAGCCGGCTGGCCCGGCCCTCCTCGGTGTGGCACCGGCGCGCGGCGGCCTCGACGTCGAGGGCGCCCACGACGCTCAGCGGGGCGTTGTGGAACCGCTCGTCCGCGTACGGCGGGGTCAGCGCCACGAAGCCGACCTCCAGGTAGAACGGGCGCAGGCCGCCGGTGTCCTCGTCGGCGAAGAAGTCGCCGAGCACATGGGTGGCGCGGTGCCGCGTGACGCTGTGCACCAGCGCCTCCCGCATGAGGGCCATGCCGACCGACTGTTGCCGGATGCGCGGCAGCGTCATCAGGTGGCCGAACTCCACCAGCCGGTGCCCCGGCCGGCGCAGGGCGCCGAGGTCGACGACGTCGTCGCACGGCAGGCCGATCTCGCCGTCGGGCACCACCTTGATCGTGCCGATCGCCCCCGTCTCGTCCTCGGCCAGGATGTAGCTGGCGTACCCGTCGAACCGGTCGAACGTGGTCGCCGTGTCGGCGACGTCCGTGAGGCGGGACTGGTCGTGCACGTACACCGCCTCACGCAGCCGGATCACGGCGTCCCAGTCCTCCGGCGACTCCGCCACCCGGAAGCACGTCACGTCGGCCATCAGCCGCGCACCACCTTTCGGAAGAAGTCCACGTAGCTGGTGTGGAAGTACTTCAGTCCCGGCCGCACCTCGGCGTGCAGCTCCGGCAGCCGTTCGATCGGCAGGTTGGGCATGAGGTGGTGCTCGACGTGGAAGTTGTTGCCGTTGGTGAACCACGTCATCAGGCGGTTCGACCGGATGGTGCGGGTGTTGGCGAACGGGTCCTCGCTGAGGGTCTCGCAGCGGAAGTGCTCCGGCAGTTCGATGGCCGCGTGCACCGGGCCGGCCACCAGCAGCAGCGGAAGGATCCACACCCACAGCACGACGGGGTCGCGCAGCGCGACCGAGAGCGCCGTCATCGCCAGCACGGCCGCGAGGATGACGTGGTGGTCGCGCCGGATGCGCCGCGACGTGGCCGCCGACTCGCCGGCGTAGTCGCGGCGCAGCGCGGCCCGGGCGGCGTTGACCAGGAAGAGCCGGTAGAAGTGCAGCATCGTGAAGCGGACGGTCCAGGTCAGCGCGGTACGCCACCGGGAACGCCGGCCGTCCGCGCCGTACTGGTCGCCGTAGTCGAAGAACTCCCGGTTCTCCGGCGTACCCAGGTCGCGGTGGTGCCGCAGGTGGGTCGCGCGGTAGGCGGCGAACGAGATCAGCATGGGTACGCCGAGCACGATGCCGGCCACCGTGTTGGCCCGTCGGTTGCGGAACCCGAGGCTGTGCAGGGTCTGGTGCTGCAGTTCCGCGGCGTGGGCGAACGTGCACCCGAGAAGCACCACGCCGACGACGCGGCTCCAGAGCGCCGGATGCAGCGCGAGCGCCGCTCCGCCGCCGGTCAGCGCGGCGCAGAGGGCCAGTTTCGCGGCGAACGTGCGGTTGTTGATCGCGGTACGCAGGTGCCTGAACTCGCCTCGCAGCTCCGCCAGGGCCACGGGGCCGGCGCCGCTGCGAGGCTGCTGATCGTCGACGGTCGTCATCAGCCCGTCACCTTCTGCCGCCGGCCACTCTCCCCGTCCGGGGCGCCGGCGGCGGTCGCGGTCAGGCGGTCCAGTGCGGAGCGCAGGATCTCCCCGAGGCGGGCGAGCGGCTCCGGCTCGAACGGTTCCTCCGGGCCGCCGAGCTCCTGTCCCGTGACGACGACAGTGTCGCCGCGGTACGTCGGTCCGCCGGTACCCGCCTCCTCCACCAGCACCACCGTCCCCGGTGGCGCGTCCCCGCCCGGCAGCGCGGCGGCGATCCGTCGGGCGAGTTCGGCGCCGCCGCCCACGCCGAGGAGGTGGTACGGGCCGGGCACGCCCGTCGCCCGGATGCGCTCGACGTGCGCGGCGACGACGTCGCCGGCGTCCGGGGCCGGGGTGCGCAGGCCGTACAACGGGCGGTCCGGCAGGTGCGGGGCCAGGCGCAGATACACCCACGGGTCCGTGCCTGGCGCGGCGACGCAGAACAGCGGCTCCCGGCCGCCGGCCGTGCGCAGCGGCACCAGCGGCTCCCGGCCCCAGTCCGCGCCGACCGTGGCGGCGACCTGCTCGGCGACCGCCTCCACGGTCAGGTTCCGGAAGAGCTCCCGGACGCCGAGTTGCACCCCGAAGCGGCTCCGGAGCCGGCCGACGAGCCGCGTCGCCGACAGCGAATGGCCACCCAACTCGAAGAAGTTGTCCCGCAGGGCGATCGCGGGAATCCGGAGTACCTCGCAGAAGGCGGCGGCGACCGCCTCCTGCACCGGGCCGCGCGGCGACCGGCGGGCCGGTTCGCCGGCGCCGCGCAGGTCCGGCAGGGCCCGCCGGTCCAGCTTCCCGCTGCGGGTGAGCGGCAGGTCGTCGAGCACGCCCAGCAGCTGGGGCACGAGGTGGGACGGGAGGTCCCTGCCCAGCGCCCGCCGCAGTTCACGCGGGTCGAGCCGGGCGCCGGGGGCCGCCACGACGTAGCCGAGCAGGCGACGCTCGCCGGTCGGGTCCTCGTGCACCGTCGCCGCCGCCCGCGCCACGCCGGGCAGCCGGACCAGGGCCGCCTCCACCTCGCCGAGTTCGATGCGGAACCCGTTGACCTTCGCCTGGCCGTCGTCGCGGCCGACGAACTGGAGCTGCCCGTCGGCGTTCCACCGCACCAGGTCCCCGCTGCGGTACATCCGCGCGCCGCGTCCGCCGAAGGGGTCGGGCAGGAACCGCCCGCCGGTCAGCCCGGGCTTGTTCAGGTAGCCCAGCGCGACGCCCGCGCCGCCGATGTACAGCTCCCCCACCGCGCCGACCGGCACCGGTCGCAGCCGGTCGTCGAGCACGTGGACGCGCAGGTTCCGCAGCGGGGTACCGATCGGCGGGGTGGCGTCGGCCGGGGACAGCGGCTGGCTCATCGCGGTCGAGATGGTGCCCTCGGTCGGGCCGTAGCCGTTGATGAGCCGGCAGACCGGGGCGAACCGCTCGACGACCGTGGGTGCCGCGGCCTCCCCCACGATGGAGACGGTCGTCCCGGGCGGCAGGTCCGCCGGCGCCAGCTGGGCGAGGACCGAGGGTACGAGCACCACGTCGTTCACCCGCTGCCGGTGCAGCAGCGCCGCCAGGTCGGGGCCCGGAGCGAGCTGCTCCTGGGGCGCGCCCACCAGCGTGCCGCCCAGGAAGATCGACTGGGTCATCTCGCCGACGAAAGCGTCGAAACTCGGCGAGGCGAACTGCAGGGTGCGCCGGCCCGGGCCCGGCCCGAGGCGGTCGACCATCGCGTTGGTCACGTTCACCACGCCCCGGTGCGCCACCACGACCGCCTTCGGGGTGCCGGTGGAGCCGGAGGTGTAGATCAGGTACGCGGGCGACCGCGGCGAGAACGGCGCGAGCCGGTCGGCGTCGGTGAGCCGCTTCGGCGACTCCGCGGCCAGCGCCGCCCTGGTCGTCGGCGCGTCCAGGACCAGGGTCCCGGCACCGTCGCCCGCGACGGCGGCGGTGTCCTCGTGCGCCAGGACGAGGCTCAGCTCGGCGTCGGCCACCATGAACGCGATGCGTGGCGCGGGGTAGGCGGTGTCCAGGGAGAGGAAGGCCGCCCCGGTCTTCAGCACCGCCAGCGCCGCGACGACGAGGTCCGGGCAGCGGGGCAGGGCCAGGCCGACCGTCCGTCCCGGTCCGACGCCGCGGGCGACCAGGAGACGCGCCAGCTGGTTGGCGCGTTCGTCCAGGGCGCGGTACGTGACGACGGTGTCCGCGTAGTGCAGCGCCGGCGCGTCCGGCGTGCGGTCGGCCCACTCCTCCACCAGCTGGTGCACGCCGATGTCGGGGATGTCGTGGCTCGGGCCGGCGCCGAGGTTCCGCAGGCGGCGCAGCTCCGCCTCGTCCACCATCGGGACGTCGGCCACCGCGGTCGCCGGGTCGGCGGTCGCGGCGGCGTCGAGGAAGACGAGCAGCCGCCGCAGGTGGGCGCCGAGTTCGGCGGCCGAGTAGCCGCCCGCGTCGGCGTCGAGGATCAGTTCGACGCCGCCGTCGGGAAGCTGGAAGAAGATCGCGGAGAAGTCCTCGATGTCGGGCTTCGACAGCGTTCGGAGAGCGGACTGTCGACCGGCGAAGTCCAGCGGCGCGTCCGTCCCCATCACGTTGACGATCGGACCCCACAACGCGCGTCCCGTGCCGGTCAGGCCCAGATCGGCGATCATGCGGGTGGTGGGGTACCGGCTGTGCAGCAGGGCTTCGCGCAGTTCCACGGCGACCGACGTCAGGACGTCGCCGAGCTTCGGCTCCGAGGTCAGCCGCAGCCGCAGCGGCATCCCGTTCGTCGTCATGCCGGGCACCGCACGCTCGGCGCGGCTGACCCTGGCGGTCACGGGCATCCCGACCACCAGGTCGTCCGCTCCGGTCATCCGCGCCACGTACGCGCTCACCAACCCGACGACCAGCTCGGACCAGCCGACCCCGAAGCGGGCCGCGGCGGCCCGCAGCCGGGCCACGAGTTCGGCGGGGACGGCGGCACGCTGCCGCACGACGGTGCCGGACCGCGCGTACCGCCGGCCCGCGAGCCGCACCGGTTCCGGCAGGTCACGCAGGCGCTCCGCCCAGAACGCCCGGTCCTGCTCGTGTCGGGGGCTCGCTCGGTAGCCGGCCTCGGCGTCGACGAGGACCTGGTACGGCGGGAACGGCCGGCCCACCCCGGCCTCGCCGGCGGCGGGCGCCGCGACGAAGGCGGTGTAGAGCTCGGCGGTACGGCGGTGCAGCGCGGCCAGGCTCCAGCCGTCGATCACCAGGTGGTGCACCCGGCGGTAGAGGACGTGCTGCGAGGGCCCGAGCCGCAGCAGCGCGGTGGTGCACAGGCCGGAGCCGAAGACGTCGACCGGGGCGGCGGTGTCGGCCTCCATCCAGTCCGCCGCCGCCCGCTCCGGGTCGGCCGCGGCACTGACGTCCACGAACCGCAGCGGTGTGGCGGCCGCCGGGTCCACGTACTGCACCGGCCCGTCCGCCGTCGCCGCGAACCGCAGACGCAGCGCCTCCGCCTCCCGCTCCACCTGCCGGTGCGCGGCGGCCATGGCGTCCCGGTCGACCGGGCCGAAGAGGTCGATGCGGTCGCTGATGCTGCGGGACGCGCCGCCGGTGCCCAGCGACTCGGCCAGCCACACTCCCGACTGGGCCGGCAGCAGGGGCCACAACTTCGGCTCGGTCGTAGACACGTTCAAGCCCTCCCCGCGCATGCCGCTCCCTCCGAGACAGTCCCCTAGCAATTAGCACGACGGGAAACGCGCCGACACCGAACATTTACCCGCACGATTGGCAACCTTCCGGACGCCCCCCTGCATTTCGGCGGGACGGACACCCCAACGCCCCCTGTGCGAGAAAATAAGTTGCTTTTTAGTTCGATGAACACCGATGGACTTCGCTATGGTTGCGGCGGTGGCATTCACGGGGAGGGTGCCGAGGCCGATGAGCGACGTACCGGAAAGCTTCCTCAAGGAGTTCCGCCTTCTCGAACCGCATCTGGACGAGCGCCAGCGCCGGCTGGTCCTGGCCGCCCGCGCCGTCTCCCTCGGCCAGGGCGGAGCCCGCCGGATCGCCCGCGCCGTGGGCGTACACCCGCACACCGTGTCCAAGGGGATCCGGGAGCTCCAGGGGCCCGAACAGAGCCGCGGCAACCTGCGCCGGCCGGGCGGCGGGCGCAAGAAGATCACGGAGAGTAACCCGGAGGTGCTGCCGGCCCTCCTCGACCTGATGGAACCGGGTCCCGCCACCACACCCCACCTGCAGTGGACGGCCTCGTCCACCCGCGCGCTCGCCGCGGACCTGCAGCGCCGCGGCCACCGCATATCCGCCTGGTCGGTGGCGAGCCTGTTACGGCAGAACGGGTTCCGCCTCTTCCCCGGCTCCCGCCCGGCGGGCCACGAGGGCCAACTCGACCGGCGGGAGCAGTACCGGCGGGTGAACGAACGGGTGGGTCAGTGGTTGGCCACGCGGCAGCCGGTGGTGACCGTGAGCATCCGGCGCGACGGGATCGGCGTCCCCGCCGCCCCGGACACGGCGTACCCGCGCGATGCCCGCCCACCCGACACCGCCACGGCGACGACGAGCCGCCAGGCGGCCGGCCCGATCGCCGACGGGGCGGATCGCAACGCCGAGGACGGAAGGGTGACCCTGGCAGCGGGCGCGATCCGCACCTGGTGGGAACGGCAGCCGGCATGGAGCGGCCAACTCCTGGTGGTGGCCGACACCACGGTGTGGGCGGCCGGCAGCCGAGCCTGGCGCCGCGCCATGACGAAGCTCGCGGGCGAGACCGGGCTGCTCATCTCCGTCTGCTACCTGCCGCCGATCACCATGCGCTGGGTCCGGATCAACGAACTCATCCGCTCCACGCTGATGGTGCAGCGCAGCGGCCGGGAACCCGACCGTCACGAGGTCGAGCTCGGCGTCATGGCCGGCACCGGTCGCGGTACCCGGCGGGTCGCCCCGGCGCCCGAAGGGCCCCCGGCATGGAACTACACGGTCGCCCCGGCCACGTGAACATTCCAGCCGAAGACCCGCCTCCGGCACTCCTCACACAATCGTTCGACCTGCCGGGAAAATGGCCGCAGCATTCCACCTCCCGGTCGTCGCGGAACACCGAATTGCCGTGGCGGCGCCATGAATGGAAGCACTACTTTCCAGCCGCGTCGACCGTCCACTCCAGATTGTGGCCCCGATCCCAATCGTGATGGGTCAGGCGCCTTTTTCATCCAGTGGCCACAGGCGGATCAGATACCGCTCGATGCCGTCGAGAGAACGCCACGCCGCCCTGGTCTCCCCCCGCCGAGGCGCGGCTGGTCTCCTCGCTCACCCGCCGGGCCGCGTCCTGCACCTCGGTGCGTCCCACGTGTCCCACGGCCAGGCCGTAGCCGCCCGGCCCCGCCCCGAGTTCGATGCGAGGCGGGCCGGGCAGCGCGACCAGGTCGGCGTCGAGGACGACGACGCCGGTGGGTGAGGTGAACCGCATGCGGTCCTGCCATGCGGGGCGCTGTTCCTCCCCGGTGTCGGCAGCGACGTCGCGAGCGCGAGCGCCGCCACGGCCGGCGCCGCCACGGCCCACCTGGCAAAGCGGGCCAGGGGCAGGGCGGCGAGCAGCAGGACCGGGACCGCGAGGAACACCAGCGGGGGCGCCAGGTCCGGCAGGTTCCACCACCAGATCCGGCCGGACAGGAGCAGGTGCGCCACCACGAACGCCAGCCACGACCCGGACGCGCCCAGCACCAGCCAGGTGAGCCGCCGCCACGATCGGGGTCGACCGGTGTCATCGGCCGGCCGTACCGGCTCGTTCGCGGTCCCCGTGACCTGGTCGGCCGTCACGATCGCCCCCGCGGGCTGCCCGCGCCGAGCGTCCTGCCGTGGAGGCTGATGTTGCGGAGGATCGTCCCGCGCCTGCCGTCGTGGTCCTCGTACGCCATCTTGATCGCGTCCTCGTTCGCCTCCGCCCCGGAGTCGGGCCGTTCGCACTCCCCAGGCCCGGTCAGTCTGCGCATTACGCATCTCCCCTCGCGGACGCCGTGTCCGATGCCGACAGCCCTTGTCGGGTCGGCTCCGCCGTCCCCGGCGCCGCTTGGCATCGGATCGTTCCCGCTGTCACCAGCACCGCGCGCCGATTCACTGTCTCCCGCCACCCGGCACCGGCCAGCCTCGATAAACATCGATCAGAATAGATCCCATTGACGCCAGCCACCACCGATCCGATCCAGTGGCGGGACCGGCCCGACGGGAAGGGACAACGGCCAGCACACCGTCCGGCGGCAACGAAGCGAGGTACGGATGGCTCCACCGAATCCGGCCGGCGGCCGCCCGCACCGATCCCGGATGTATTTTTCCGGCCGCACCCCGCTCTGGAGGAGTAGTCAGCTTTTCCAGGAGGGGAGCCCATGAGAAGAATCCGACTGCTGGCGGGCGTCGCCGCCGCGGTGGTGGCCGCGTCGATGGTGGCCGCGCCGGCGAACGCGGCCGATCCGGTTGCGGCCGACGAGGGACGGGACGGGACCGAGGCGTCGATCCTCGCCTACCGGAGCGTGTACCCGCAGATCTCCTACGACGCCGCGAAGCTCGCGGCCACGCAGCAGGAGACCCGCAAGCAACTGCACGAGCAGTTGGCGAAGGACCCCCAGACGTACGGCGGCGGCCACTTCGACGCGCTCTCCGGAATCACCCACGTGGCACTGACCACCCAGGAGACCGCCGACCGGGCCGCGGAGGCCGGCAGGTCACTCGGCCTCGTCGTCAACGCCCACGTGGTCAGGTACAACTACGACGAGTTGGAACGGCTGGCCGACACGGTACGCGCCGGCACCGACGAACTCGGCAAACTGGCCAGGGGCCGGGTCGGCGTCGAGGTGAGCACCAACAAGGTGACCGTCGCCCTGACGGCGGAGGAGGAGGCCAGCCTCCCGAAGGACGCCGTACCGGACTGGGCCACCATCGTGCCGGCAACCACCGAGGAGATCGAGGACGACGTCTGCACCACGCGGGCCAACTGCAACGACAGCCTGCGCGCCGGGTTGGTGATCACCCGTTCCGGCGGCGGCTGCTCGCTGGGCTTCACGGCCCGCAGCAGCGGCGTGCGCTGGGCGCTGACCGCCGGCCACTGCGGCAGCGGCACGGTGAGCAACTGGTCCACCGCCGGCACGTTCATCGGCCCGCTGAGCCCGGTCAACGCGCTCAACTCCGGTCCGGTCGACGCCGCGGCCATCCAGGTCACCAACGCCGGGTATGCGGCGGACACCCTCGGCCGGATCGCCATCTCCGGATCGACCTGGGTTCCGGTGAAGGGGCGGGCGCACACGATGTCCTTCATCTGGGTCGGCGACGTCGTCTGCATCTCGGCCCGCTACGCGGCGCCCGCCACGTCGGGCAACCCGTGCGGCGTGGTCACCAAGACCAGCGACGCGGCCGTGCGCGGCCTGGTCCGGTACGAGGGGTACGACCCGTGCCCCGGTGACAGCGGAGGCGGAGTCTACTGGCTCCCGTCGTCGGGCCGCCGGTACGCGTTCGGCCTGCACAGCCGCAGCACGGCGGGCTGCAACACCACGCCGCGAAAGGCCTGGTTCAGCGCGCTGCCGAGGTTCTGGCCCGGCCTGTCGTACGACCTCGCCTGATCGTTCGCGATTCACACCCCGCGGTGTCCTTCCCGTCGTCCTCCGGCGGGAAGGACACCGCCTGCCGTGGACCGCCGGGCGGTCACCGTGGCGAAGTCCCGGGTTCCTCGCTTCGGCTACTTGTGCTCCGCGGTTGGCCTGCCTATGGTGCCTGAAACCGTTTTCTTCCGCGGGCGCGTACGGATCGAGGGGATCATGGGCAAGACTCGGGTGACGGTTCGGGAGATCGCCCGACTGGCCGGCGTGTCCACCGCCACGGTCTCCCGGGTCTCCAACGGCACCGGTCAGGTGTCGGAGGAGATGCGCCGCCGAGTGCTCGAGGCGATCGAGGAGCACGGCTACCGTCCGGACCACCTCGGCCGCGCCCTCGCCGCCCGCCGCCACGGCGCGCTCGGCCTGGTCTTCCCCGGCCTGGCCGGCCCGTACTTCAGCGAGCTGATCCAGGGCTTCGAGTCCGAGGCCGTGGCCGCCCGGGCCAGCGTGCACATCCTTTGCACCCACCTGCGGGAGGACTCCGACACCGAGGTGCTGGAGATGGCCCGCCGGGTGGACGGCCTCGCGGTGATGGGCGGCACCATCTCCGACACCACGCTGCTGCGGCTGGCCGAACTGGCCCCGGTCGTCGTCCTGGCCGGGCGCGGCCCGGGGACGGTGCCCTCGGTCAGCGTGGACAACGCCGCCGCGACCACCCGGCTCACCCGGCACCTGCTGATCGACCACGGCCTGCGCGACCTGGCCTTCGCGGGCACCCCGGAGGGCTCGCCCGACGTCAGCGACCGGTGGGCCGGCTTCCTCGCCGCCCACCGCGAACTCGGGCTCGTCCCACCCACGGACCCGGTCCGGGTCGCCATGCAGCAGCCCGACGGCGTGCTCGCCGCCGACCGGCTGCTGGACGGCGCGGCCGCCCCGGACGCCATCGTCTGCGCCAACGACGAGATCGCCCTCGGCGCGCTCGTCGGGGCGTTCCGCCGGGACCTGCGCGTGCCGCGGGACCTGGTCGTCACCGGCTTCGACGACGCGCCGATGGCCGCGCTCGTCTCGCCCCCGCTCACCACCGTCCGGCAGCCCGTACGGGATCTGGCGGCCGAGGCGGCCCGCATGATCCTGCGGGCCGTCGAGGCTCCCGACGCCCCCGCGCCGGACAGCGTCGTCCTTCCCACCGAGTTCGTCGTGCGCCGCAGCTGCGGCTGCCCGGCGGACACCACCACTGGAGGTACCGACGCCTGAAGCGCGTACTCCTGCCGCGGATCGCCGGCGGTCAGCTCCCGGCGACCTCGACCAGCACGGCGCCCGGCTGGGGCAGGTGCAGCTCCAGCACCGCCGCCCCGCCCTCGGCGGTGGTTTCGGCCTTCTCCACCGCCAGGGCGTCGGCGGCGAGCAGCGCGGCCCACTGCCGTTCGGTCGGCCATTCGGTCACGCCCAGCCGGCCGGCGAGGGTGGTGACGTCGCCGTGCTCGCGGTCCAGCCGGGTCAGCGTGACGGTCCGCCCGGCGGCGCCCTCCACGGCCAGCCGGATCCGCCGGGCCAGTGCCGGGTCGCCGTCGCGCTTGGACTGGTCGAGCGTGGAGCCCCAGACCAGGATGGCCAGGCTCCCGTCGGCGCGCCGGCTGGCCCAGGTCTGCACCAGCCCGTCCGCGCCGTCGCCGTACGCCCGGACCGGCAGCTCGGTCTCGCCGAGCCGGGAGAGCATCCGCAGGGCGTGGTAGCGCGGCTTGGCGATGCCGCCCACGGTGATCAGGCCGAACCCGCCGTGCAGCAGCCGCGGCGGGCGGCCCAGCTCCTCGAAGTGGTCGCTGGCGACCCAGTACGACAGGGCGTCGACCCGGCCGGCGGCCGAGCGCATGCCGCTGAGCAGGAACGTCGCCGCGGAGGTGCCGTCGTTGACGGGGTGGAAGTGGGTGGGGGTGACGCCCCACTCGGTCCACAGCAGGCGGGCGTCGGGGAAGCCGAGCCGGCGCAGGGTGGGGCGCAGGTCCAGCGGCGGGCTGCCGTACGTGTGGGTGGACACGAAGTCGACCGGCGCGCCTGAGCGGGCGGCGTGCGCCAGCAGCGCGTCGACCCAGCCGGCGGCGGCCGAGGACGGGCCGCCGACCGGGATCCGCGGGTCGACGGACTTCACCGCGGCGGCGGTGACGTCGTACAGCCGCATCCACTCCTCGCGGGTGCCCGACCAGAACACCTCCAGGTTGGCCTCGTTCCACACCTCGAAGTCCCAGGAGAGCACCTCCTCGCCGTAGCGCTCCAGCAGGTGCGCGACGAGGGCCCGGACCAGCTCCGCCCAGCGTTCCCAGTCCTTCGGCGGGGAGATGACACCGCGGTATTCGAAGACCGTGCGCTCCGGGTCGCGGGCCAGGTCGCGGGGCATGAAGCCGATCTCCACGACCGGCCGCAGCCCGGTGGAGAGCAGCAGGTCGTAGACCCGGTCGACGCCGGTGAAGTCGATGACCGGCTCGCTGTCCACCTCGCGGTAGACGGCCAGGTCGTCGTGCAGGATCGAGTGCGCCCGCACGGTCCGCACGCCGATCTCGTCGTGGATCCGGCGCAGCGCGGCCAGCAGCTCGACGCCGATCTCCCGCCCGCCCGAGGTGTCGGTGCACAGCAGCTGGGACAGTCGTTCGCTGCCGATCATCGGCTGCCAGGGGCGGTGCAGCGGGCCCCCCTCGGCGGCGGCGTCGACGTGCAGCACGACGGTCGGCGCGGCGCCGCCGGCGGGCAGCGCCGTGCAGGTCACCGGCGCGCCGAGCGGCCCCGTCACGGTGACCTCGCCGACCGAGGCGACCGCGTACGCGTACGGCCGGCCCGGCTCGCCGGTGGTGTCGACGTACCAGGTGTCGGGCACGGACAGCACGTCACCGCCGCGGTGGTCGACCGGCGCGAACTCGCCGTGGGGGACGCCGTCGCGCAGCGGGGCGCGGTGCACCAGGTAGCCGACGGCGTCGGGCACGGAAGACCAGGACAGTCGTACGTGGCCGACGCCGGCGAGCGCCTCCAGGTCGGCGGGCGGGTCGAGGACCGGGGTGACCGCTGTCGTGCCCGCCTCGTCGCTGCGCAGCGCGATGCGCGCCTCCCAGTCGGATCGGGCGTCGGCCGGCCGCGACTCGCTGCTGCTGGTCACCGGGGCACCTCCAGGTGTGTCGTCTGGTACCGATCCGAGCAATGTAACCGGTTTCTGCGACAGTCGCGCCCACTCGTCGGCCACTTTTTACGCCGGCCTGCGTACGCCACCATGGAAGTACGTCGAGCACTCCACCGGGTGCCCACCGCACGGCACCCCAGCCGGCTCCTGCGTCGAGGGCCGTCTACGCCTATCCGTTCTGATACCGCGCACCGTCGACCGGCGCGTGGATTCCCGGACTGACCACGGACAACTCCAGCACGGCGGGCAGGGGTGCGACGCCGGGCCCGCCGGCGCCGACCCACTCGACGATGTCCTCGGTGATCGCGCCATCGAGGACCAGACCGAACCAGACCGGCCGCGCCCCGGCGCGGCGCGCCGCCCGGCTGGGGTGGACGACGAGCACGTTGGACTGCGCGCACAGATCGAGGCAGGTGCTGACCCGGACGCGGTGCGGGGCCGGCAGTGTGTCGCGCAGGTGCCGCAGCTGAGCGTCGTGGTCCACCTCCGGGTGCTTGCGGGCGCTGCCGCAGCAGCAGTCCCGGCACACGGTCACCAGGCAGCCGTCCGCCTCCGTCATCGAATGTCTTCCGTGGAAACCCCCGGCTTTAGCCGTGGGGAGGAAACGGAACCCCTGCGGAGCAGGTCAGGGATAGCCCATTCGCCGCCA
>NZ_JBICUP010000050.1:0-45766 GCF_043198215.1 Micromonospora sp. NPDC048830 | reverse complement strand
AGTTGCACCCGCGTCATACAAGACGATCTACAGCATCACGCCTCGACCCCACGGACCAACCCCATAGATTGATCCCAACTCGATACGCGCCCTAGGTGCGCCTCCTGTTGGGCCGCCTCCGCAGCACCACCGGGATGGCACTGATCGAGGCAACCGCCACCCCGCCGATAGCGGCGATCGCCGCCTGGCCGATGTTGCCGGTGGAGCCGTACGCCAGGGCAATCCAAAGCACCGCCCCGACCGGCACGAACACAACCAGCACAAGCGCCCAGATCGGGATGTTCTCCGGGCTCAACAGCCCCCCGGGCTGGTCCTGCCCGGTCTCTCTCGTTACCGTGGTCACCTGGTCTCGTTCCTCCTGATAGCTGGTCCTTGCCACGGACATTGGTGGACGCGACCGTTCAAGGCGGCCCCCGGGTTGCAGCCCGGGGACCCGCCGCCTTGACCCACAGATGCGGGCCGGTCGCTCTGCCTCAGGACTGTATCGAGCGAACGAGACAGATTGCCGGCCATGCGCGTTCGGCGGTACCGCCGAACACACTCCCGAACACCGAGCCACCCCCGCTTCGCGCCGAACCGCGGTGGTCAGGACGGGCGCGGCTTCGCTGGCGGGAACGCCTTTCCCCTTGTCGAGGATCTCCTCCTCCAGGTAATCGACCCTGCTCGGGAAGGCCATCTGGCGGATCTCGCCGAAGGGGCACCGGATGGCGTTTCCGGAGACACCAACGCTGTCCATCCGGGGCCACCTGGGGGCGCCCGGGGTTCCTGGACGTTGTGCAGGTCGCTCCAGTTTCAGGTCGGATCGGTCCACATGGGTCTTCTCAACCGCGAGATCCATGCTCCGGGCCGCCCGGCCGCGCCGACCATAAGAGTTTCGCCAGTGGTCACGCTGTCGGTACGCTCTGCCGCCAGGAGACGCACTACCGGAAGACCCAGGATGGCCAATCGCGCGCTTCACAACCTCGGCGCAACCCCCCGCAAGGGCAACCACCCGTGCAACCTCTGCGGGCAATTCGGGAAGCTGACGCGCACCCATGTCCCGGCGAAGGCGGCCGGAAACCGGGTCAGGCGGTCGCGCATGGTTTCTGCCAACGGCCGAGTCATCCCCGATCCTGACCCTCGCGATGGCGGCCTGTACGTCTTCGCCCACTGTCGGACATGCAACGGAGACCTACAGGCACAGTACGACCCTGCCTACGCGGAAATGGCGAACGGCCTGCGCCATCTCTGGGTTCCGTACCCGACCCCGGGTATGCCCCTGCGTCATGCCCTGCCGGCGATCGACATCATGCCGGGAGCCATCGCCCGAACCGTGCTGATCGGCTTCTTCGCGCTGGCCCCTAAGCTCCGCGCTCTACACCCTGGACTGGCCGACTCTCTTGTGCGCCGTGACCCGGCGATCACGTTGCCCCCCAACTTCGCGATACACCTCGCACTGTCTGTCGGTACTCAGGCGAGGATCGCGGGACCGTTCTTCAACATCGTCGCCAGCTCGATGGGCCGTGGCGCACGGAACGTCGGGGTGCGGTCCAGCGCCAGCATCTACTTCCCGCCGCTTGCATGGCAGTTCGCACCACCCGACGACGTGCTGCTAACCGCGCAAGGGTGGGCCAACGTCTCCGACTGGCTCTCCATGCCGGCCGACAGAACAGTCCCGCTACGGACCGTGTGCCCGCCCACCCTGCCGATGGTGTGGGTCCCTGAGTTCGATCCGATGTTCCGCCGCAACATGGTCTCCATGGGGGGCGGCAAGATCGCAGAGATCGTCATGGCCACCGATGTCCCCGCGCAGTTGTTCGATCGGGCGTAGGTCACCGCCAGGAGAGTGTGATCCCCTCCACGCTGAAGCCTGGGCCACGCCGGCCACGGTCCACCGTGACCTCCAAGAGGAGGCGGATCACGGTCCGGCGCGCATCGAGGCTCAGGGCGGCACCGGCGGTGACGCCACCCCAGCCGACATGACGGCGCCGCCGACGTGTCGATCCCGCTCGACATCCTGGTTACGGTGGTGATCAAGTGATCACATGGGGGAGCGATGGCTGACGACGCCGCTGTACCGATGGCCGCGCCGGGCGCGGAGGACCTGCCCGACGGGGTCGCCGCCGGGCTGCAATCGCAGATCGATGACCTGACAGCCACGCTGGAGTACCACCAACGCCTGTTCGAGTCGTTGCGGGCGCGTGGGTTGCTGCCCACCGATCCGGACGACGGGCGGCCGTGATGGCGGCGCCAGACCAGCCGGCGGCCCGGCCTGCGCGGGAGGTCGCCGAGCGTGTTGCGGCTTCGGTCGACCGGACCGCCGCGCTGCGCGGGCGTGCCGGGTCGCTGGCCGCTCAGGTCGCCGGTCCGCCTCGCCTGTCGGTGGTCCCGGACTCGCGGCGGCAACGTCTGCTGGCCGTGCAGCGCGTGGCGGCCGAGTTTTACCGCGCCCAGCTCGACCGGCCCGAGGGTGCGTCGCCGGCGCGCTGGCTGGCCGCTCAGGGCGTTCCGATCGACGGGCGGTGGGCGGTCGGGTACGCGCCGGACCGGCCGGCCGCGCTGGTCAACGAGCTGCGGCGGCAGGGCTTCACCGATGTGGAGATCCGAGCGTCCGGCCTGGCCGCGACCGGCCGCAGCGGGCAACTGGTCGACCGGTTCCGTAACCGGGTGATGGTCGGCATCCGTGAGCACCGCGATCCGGAGCGGCCGGTGGTCGGCTTCATCGGCTACGCCCCGCCCGGCGTGCCGGACGTGGCGCCAGTGCTGCACAGTCCCGCCACGGCGGTCTTTCGACCGGCCGAGGTGGTGTTCGGACTCGCTGAGCAGCCTGAGCGCACCGGCCGGTCGGTGGTGGCACGGACCGCGTTGGAGGCCATCGCCCTGGCCGAGCGCGGTGACGGTGCGCCGCTGGCGGTGGCCGCGTGCGGGCCGGCACTGACGGGGCCGCAGGTCGCGGCGCTCACCGCGCAGGCGGATCCGGCGGCCGGTGTCGCGGTGGTCGTCGACGAGGACGGCAGCGCCGACGGGCGCAGGTCCGCGGCGCGGGCCTTCCACGTGCTCGACCCGGCGGTGACCCGGCACCCGGAGCGGCCCGGGCCGGTGCTGGCCGCTACTGCGGGTGGCGAGGACACATGGCCGCTGGTGGAGGTGGTGGTCACCGCCCGGGTCGACTGGGCCGCCCGCACCTTCACCACGGCGGCGGGCCGGGAGGTCGCCGCCCAGTCGATCCGCGCGATGCTGCACGGGCAGCCTGACGAGATCGCCGAGCCGTTGGCCGCGTACGCCGCCGGCCGGCTCGGCGTCCCGGTCGACCCGGCGCCGGCAACGCCCAAGCCGGCCGTGACCCCGCAGACGGCGGTCCCGGCGCCAGTGCCGGCGGTCCTCGATGGCGCGGCGACCACGACCGGCCCACCGGTCGGCCCAGACACCAACCAGCCGGCCGCAGCGCCAGAGAAGACGGAGACAGCAGAGGATGAACCGGTACGGGGCGCAAGCCCAGAGGCACTGGCAGACGTACCTTCCGAACCGATACGCGGCGCTGATAGCCGACGGGACGGACCTGAACAGCTTCTTCTCGACTTTGGGGGATCAGGCGACCCAGCAGATCGAGGAGTTGACGAGGCAACTGGCCGGCCCGGACCCGGCCGGCGAGGGGTACCTGAACAAGCTGGGCCGGCTCAACGAGGCCCGGATGGCGGCCGAGGAACAGGTGCTGCCGGAGCTGATCCTGATCGACCCGGAGACGAACGAGATCAGCCCGACGGCGACGCAGAGCCCGACGGCGGAACCGCGAACGGATCCGGAGGACTGGATTCCGATGGTGGAGGACCCGACCGATCCACGCTGGCAGGAGATCGCGGAGCAAGAAGCCGCGATGAACGACGACAGCGAACCGCCAGCCCGCAGCTAGACGCCGAGCCACCGGCCGCCGAACCGGCCCCGCCGGTTGAGCTGGCCGAGCCGGGCCCGCCAGCGGAGGCGAGAGCGCCAGTAGCTACGGCGCCGGATCCGGACCGCCTGGCGTCGTTCACCCCGAGAGGGCAGGAGGATCTGGCCCCTCGGGGTGAGGTGGCCCGACTCAACGCGAACCTGGCGGCGCTGCGTACCCTGCGGACGCTTCAGGCCGAGGGCCGGCCGGCCACCGCCGAGGAACAGTCGGTGCTGGCCCGCTGGTCGGGGTGGGGTGCGGTGCCCGGAGTGTTCGAGGGCCGCACCGACCACCGCGACCACACACGGTTCGCGGCGGCCCGCGAGCAGTTGCGGCAGTTGCTCGACGAGCGGGAGTACGCGGCGGCCGAGCGCAACACCCTGAACGCGCACTACACCGACGCGGCGTACGTCCACGCCATCTGGGACGCGGTCACCGGCCTCGGGTTCGAGGGCGGGGACGTGCTGGAACCGGGATGCGGGCCGGGCACCTTCATCGGCCTGGCCCCGGGCACTGCCCGGATGGTCGGGGTAGAGGTGGAGCCGGTCACGGCCGGGATCGCCGCCGCGCTCTACCCGCACGCCACCATCCGCACCGAGTCGTTCGCGGACACCCGCGCGCCGGCCGGCGCGTTCGACCTGACGATCGGCAACGTGCCGTTCGGGAACTTCGCGCTGGCCGACCGGCGGCACAACCCGGGCAAGCACTCGATCCACAACCACTTTTTGATCAAGAGCTTGCATCTGACCCGGCCTGGTGGCCTGGTCGTGGCACTGACCTCCCGCTACACCATGGACGCCGCGAACCCGGCCGCCCGCCGGGAGATGGCGGCCCTGGCGGACCTGGTGGCCGCCGTGCGGCTGCCGACCGGCGCGCACGAGGACGCCGCCGGCACCAAGGTCGTCACTGATCTGCTGATCCTGCGGCGGCGTGAACCCGGCCGGGAGCAGGCAGGGATGGCCTGGGAGCAGACCCGGGAGATCGACGTGCCCGGCGGCGACACCGTCCATGTCAACGAGTTCTTCGCCGCCCGGCCCGACCGGATCCTCGGTGACCTGTCCGTCGGTCGGGGCGCCTACACCGCGCACGACCTGGTCGTCACCGGCGCCGGCGATACCGCCGCCGAGCTGGCCCGGGTCCTGGGCGATGTGGTCGACGAGGCCCGCCTCGCCGGGCTGACCCTGACTCCGCGCGTCGAAGCCGGCCCGGCCGCGCCGGTCGCGGTCCTGGCCGCCGTCGGCCGCGAAGAGGGCCACATCGAAGCCCTCGACGACGGCACGTTCACCACCGTCGTGGCCGGTCAGGTCGTCGAGTACAAGGTGCCCGCCACCCAAGCCGACGAGCTGCGGGCGCTGCTGCTGCTGCGCGACACCGTGACGGCGTTGCTGCAAGCGGAGTCGTCATCGCTGGACGACGGCGACGAGCACCCCGACGGCCCGCCGGCCGGCTCGGCGGCGTTCCTGCGGATCCGGCTGAACACCCTCTACGACGCCTACGTCGAGCAGTACGGCTTCCTGAACCGGTACGACACCTACACCCGCCGGCAGCGCAACAAGACCACCGGCGAGCTGGAAACGATCCTCGATGAGGAGACCGGCCAGCCGAAGCTGTACCGCAACTACCCCCAGCTCGCCGGATTCCGTGGAATCGACCCGCACGCCGCCACGGTGTTCGCGTTGGAGAACTTCAACGACGACACCCGCACCGCCACCAAGGCGGACATCTTCAGCAAGCGGGTCATCCTGCCCCGAGCGCCCCGGCTGGGCGCCGACAGTCCCGAAGACGCGCTGGCTATCTGCCTGGACGACCACGGCGCCGTGATTCTGCCGGAGATCGCCCGGCTCGTCGGCGTCGACGAGCCCGAGGCCCGCGAAGCCCTCGGTGAGCTGGTCTACGACGACCCCGGCACCGGCCGCCTGGTCGAAGCCGCCGCCTACCTGTCCGGCAACGTGCGCGCCAAGCTCGACCAGGCACTGGTCGCTGTCGAGGACGACCCGAGGTTCGAGGTCAACGTCCGCGCCCTACAACGGGTTTTGCCCCGCGACGTCGGCCCCGGCGAGATCATGGTGTCCTTCGGTGCGCCGTTCATCGACTACCAGGAGGTGCAGGCGTTCCTCCAGGAAATCCTGCACGATCCGCGGCTGCGGGTGACGCACCCCGGCGGATCGGACTGGCAGGTCAAGGGCAGCCGGACCGGGGTGCTGGCCCGGTCGACCTGGGGCACCGCCGGCATGTCCGCCCCCGAGCTGGCACAGCGCTTGTTGACCAAGACCCCGATCCGGGTCTTCTACGAGGTCGAGAAGGGCAAGCGGGCCCTCGACGTGGAGGCGAGCGCCGCCGCGCAGGCCAAGGCTGTCGAGCTGGAGGAACGGTTCGAAGCCTGGGTGTGGGAGGAACCGGAGCGGGCCGCCCGCATCGCGGCCACCTACAACCGGATGTTCAACGCCCACGTGCCCCGCAGCTACGTCGGGGCGCGGCGCAGCCTGCCCGGCATCTCCGTCGAGTTCAAGCCCCGCCCACACCAGATCGAGGCGGTCACCCGGATCGTCAACGAGCCCGGGGTGGGCCTGTTCCACTGCGTGGGCGCCGGCAAGACCGCCGTGATGGCGATCGGCGCGATGGAGCTCAAGCGGCTCGGGCTGGTCAACAAGCCCGCCATCGTCGTGCCGACGCACCTGCTCGAACAGTTCTCTCGGGAGTTCCTCCAGATCTACCCGCAGGCCCGGGTCCTGGCCGCCGGGCAGGACGACACCAGCGCCGCCCGCCGGCAACGCTTCGTGGCCCGCTGCGCCACCGGCAACTGGGACACCGTCATCATGGCCGCCAGCTTCTTCGAGACGCTGCGGCTGTCCGACGACGAGCAGCGCCGCTTCCTCGACGGTGAGTTGAAGGACCTCCGGGACAAGATCGAGCGGGCACACGCGCAGGCAGTCGACAACGGCGAGGACCCCGGGCGCAACGGCGCCGTCAAACGGCTCCAAGGCTCCCTGATCCGCAAAGAGGAGAAGATCAAGGAGAAGTTCGACAAGCCGACCGACCCCGGCGTGACGTTCGACCAGACCGGCGTCGACTTCGTCTTCCGCGACGAGTGGCACGACCTGAAGAACGACACGATCACGTCCAGCATCGTCGACGCCAGCAACGACGGCTCCGACCGGGCGATCGACTTCCGGGCCAAGCTCGACTTCCTGCGCCGTCGCTACGGCCAGCGGGTGGTGTGCGGGGCCACCGCCACCCCGATCGCCAACTCGGTGCGGGAGCTGTACGTCGTCACCCGGCACCTGCGCCCGGACCTGCTCGAAGCCACCGGCACCATGGACTTCGACACCTGGGCGTCGGTGTTCGGCAAGGTCGTCACGTCGGTGGAGATCTCACCCACCGGCAGCGGCTTCCAGACCAAGTCGCGGCTGGCGAAGTACACCAACGCGGCCGAGCTGTCGCTGATGTTGCGCACCTTCGGCGACATCCGCACCCCCGAAGACCTGCAACTGCCCACCCCGCTGCTGAGCGTCAACGCCGACGGGCACCGGGCCCCGCACGTCATCAGCATCGACCCGGCGCCCGAGTTGGTCGACTTCATCGCCAGCCTCGATGACCGGGTCGAGTGGTGCCGTAACAACCCCCGCGACCGGGACATCGACAACATCCTGAAGATCTCCGGGGAGGCGCGGGCGGCGTCGCTGGACCTGCGGCTGCTCGGCGCGGCCCAGGACACCCCGGGAAAGATCGACGTGGCGGCCCGCAACATCGCCGAGATCTGGCAGGCGCACCGCGAGACCCGCTACCTGGTCGACCCGGACGCCGAGAACCCAGTCGAGCATCCGACGCCGGGCGCGCTGCAGATCGTGTTCTGCGACCTGGGCACTCCGAAGCCGAAGGACCCGGAACGGTGGACGGCGTACGAGGCGCTGCGCGACCGGCTCGTCGAGCTGGGGATGCCCCGCGAGGTCGTCAGGTTCATCCACGAGACCAACAGCGACAAGGAGAAGGCCAACCTGTTCGCCGCCTGCCGCAACGGCGACGTGTCGGTGCTCATCGGCTCGACCGGCCGGATGGGCACCGGCACCAACATCCAGAACCGGGCCGTCGCCCTGCACCACCTCGACTGCCCGTGGCGCCCGGCCGACATCACTCAGCGAGACGGCCGGATCATGCGCCAGGGCAACCAGAACGCTGAGGTCAGCATCTACCGGTACGTCGTCACCGGCTCCTTCGACGCCTTCAGTTGGCAGACCGTCGCCCGCAAGGGCGGCTTCATCGACCAGATGATGCGCGGCACTGTGGCCCGGGAGATCGAGGACGTCTCCGACGAGACCCTTCAGGCTCACCAGATCAAGGCGATCGCCACCGGCAACCCGCTGCTCATCGAGAAGGAAGAGCTGGGAATGGAGCTGGCCCGGCTGGAACGGGCCAACCGATCCCACCACAACACCCACGCCGCCCTGGAGAAACAGATCCGGGAGCTGCACCAGTGGATCGCCGTCGACGAGCGGCGCATCGAGGCCCTGGACCAGACGATCGCCCGCCGCCAAGACATCCGCGGCGAGAAGTTCCGCATGACCGTCGCCGGCCACCACCTCAACAAGCGTCCCGACGCCGGCCGCGCGCTGCAACACGCCATCACCGCCGCGTCCGCCGGCCTCGGCTCCACCGAGCAACGCGACCAGGTGCCGCTGGCCGAGCTGGGCGGCTTCGCCGTCACCGCCACCATCTGGAACGGCCGCGACGGGGTCCTGGTCTCCCTCACCGTCAACGGCGACTCCGGCATGAGTACCAAACTGTCGCTGACCGACGCCACCACCGGCGACACCACCGGCCTCATCCGCCGCCTCGAACACCACCTCGCCGCCCTGGAGTCCCGACGCGGCCAGCTCGTCGCCAACATCGCCAGCCAGCGGGAGGAAATCGAGCGGGCCCGCACCCAGCTCGGCCAGCCCTTCGCCCGCCACGACGAACTCGTCAACACCCGGCGCCGGATGCGGGCCGTCTCCGCCGCCGTCGACGCGATCGCCGACCTCGACTCCGTGCCGGTCAGCACCGCCAGCGCACCCGCCGTACCGGTCACCCTCGACGACACCTGGATGCCCGACCAGGTACGCGACAGCCTCACCACCGACGAACGCGCCTGGCTGACCACCCGAATCCACCGCGTCGCCAACGCCGGCACGCTACAAGGCGCCGCCCGCGCTCAGGACGACGTCGCCGCGTTCGCCGCCACCTTCGACAAGGCACTCACCGCCATGCTCGGCGACCCGAACGAACCCAACCTGTCCGTGGCGATCTTCCTCAAGTGCGACGACCCCGACTGGCGCGCGACCCTGTTCAACGCCGCGCGCCAGGCCGTCCACGACACGGTCCGGGCCACGCCGACGCCGGCAGCCGGCACGGTCCCGGCCGGCGCCAGCGCAGACCGGCCCGGCCCGGCCAGCCCACTGACACCGGCCGCCATCGTCGCCGCCACCACGCCGGCTGATCGGGCGCTGCTCGACGCCTGCACACAGCAGGCCCTGCGCGCCAGCGACGTCCAGGCCGCCGCGCGCGCCGGCGACAAGACCGCCTTCACCGCGGCGTTCGCCGCCGCGCTAACCACCGCCATCGGCCAGCTCGATGACCCCGCTGACGTGGCACGCCTCGCCGAACTGCACCGCGATCAGGCGTTCCGCGACGGCCTGACCCACCTCGTCTGGGACAAGCTCACCCCCCGGCGACCGGATCACCAGAGTGGGCCCGGCACACGGTCCGCCGACGCGGCTGCGGTCGCCGCCACGGCGTTCGTGCCGGCGGCCGGCACGGTAACGGCGGCATCCGTCTCCCCCGCCCCTGTCACTACCCACCGGGTCGCCCACCACGACCACGCCCACGTACCCGAGCGGTGACCCACACCGACCCGTCCCGTCCTCACGCTCCTGGGTGCCGCGGTCGCCGCCCGCGTCCAGTCACGGTGACGTCCCGGCCTGCGCGCACCGGCGCGAGCCCGCTGCCGGGTCGTCACTCGGTGGGCGCGGTTCAGATCACCAGTTGGGCGGCGACGCGCGAAGGTCACGGTGGTCTCGCCCAGCAGCGGCGACCGTAAGCCTGACCTGTGTCGTGCGGCCTGCGGCCCCGGGCAGTGACGCCCGAGGCCGGCCCGGCGGCAGCGGCAAGACGAGGTTCACCGCTTGCCCCGCAGCGCACCGAGCCCGGCGCGGCCCCGGATTGGAGCTACGGCTGATGCGCCCAATGCCAGGTCGACTCGCAGTAGGTGATCGATCCGTCGGGGGCACCTTTGCAAGCACGCGTGGCCAGGTAGCGTGTGAGGTTGTAGCTGTAGTAGTACCCCTTTCGGGCGTCTACCCCGTTTGTGGAACAGTCCACCACGGGTTCACGGTAGTGCCAGTGCCCCGTCCAGCCGCCGTCGTAAATCTCGTAGCGGATCTGGGTGATGGCGCAGTACCCGTCCGTCGCGGTGTCGTCAGCAACCGTGGACATGTCATCCCCGTCCACCCACGCACTGACATGCTGCTTTGCGCCGCTGATGGAGCTCAGACTGGTGGAGGGTCTTCCCGGCCATTACGGCGCACCACGGTGCGTGCGGCCTGGAGCAGGGCGGCGAGGGCAGGGTTGTCGCGGCGGGGGAGCCAGGCCAGGGCTGCCGTGGACAGCGGCAGGTCGACGACATCGACGTAGGCGACGCCCCGGCGGGAGTAGTCGAGGCGGGCCTCGGCGGGCAGAAAGGCGATGGCCTGACCACGAGCGACAGCCGACAGCAGGGCGTCCATGTCCTCGGCCACCGGCCCGTACCGGACGGCACTGCCGTCGGGGCGGGGGTTGACCGTCCAGAAGTCCCACCACTGTCGAAGCTCCGGGATCGGAACGTCAACCACCACCCGGTCGGACAGCTGGGCCAGGGTCAACGGCGCCTGCGCCACCAGCGGGTCGTTGGCGGGCAGACAGGCGACCCGGGGCTCGGTCGACAGTTGCAGGCTCCGCAGTCCGGGCGGCAGCGGAGGACGCAGGAACGCCGCGTCCACCTCGCCCCGGGGTAGCACGTAGACCTGCTCGACGAAGTTGACCGAGCGAATCTCAACGGTGATCCCGGGATGCCGGGCGGACAGCTCGGCGAGGATGGCGATCACGTAGGGCATGAAGGCCTCCCCGCCGATGGCCCCGATCCTCAGATGCCCCCGGGTCTCCCGGGAGTACACGGCGGCGAGCTTCTGCAGACGGGTCATGGCGACAACGGTGTCGCGCGCCTTGGGTATCAAAGCCTGGCCCGCCGGGGTGAGCTCCACCTGGCGGGAGGAACGCTGCAGCAGGTCGACGCCGAGCCGGCCTTCCAGCGCGCGGATCTGTTGGCTAAGCGCCGGCTGACTCAGGAAGAGCCGCTGGGCGGCACGACCAAAGTGCAACTCCTCGGCCAGCACCAGAAACAGCCGCAGTTGATGAACGCTGGGTTCACGCGAGGCGGATCGGACCCGAGGTCGCGGCCGCCTACCGGCACCGTCACGGACCATAACGAATATTCTATGGATTCTCGTCTAGTCGGTATTGCCAGCGCCTGTACGACAGGCGGGTCTCCCGGCATGATTCCTAATCAGGTGCAAGACCATCGGTCACCGTTCGCGTCACCATCGGCTCGCATGGCAGCAGCGCTCTGGTCTGCGGCGTAGTCGTCGACCACTCGGAACGCGTACGCGGCGGGGGTGCGGGCCCGGTCGACGAAGCCAGGCACCTGCCACAACATCGACTTCCCGTTGATCAAGGAGGAAGAAAATGAGGCATCAGCGCAAAACATTACTGGCCGTGCTGATGGTGGCCTTGTTCGGGGTATTCGTGTCGCCCACGCCCACCCAAGCCGCTGTCGCTACATTTACTCCCGGCCACGCCCTCGCGGCAGCTCAACCCTCTGGCGTCGAAAGCTCGGCGCGCAAGTCAGACGACCAGGCAAGCAAACGAGTGCGAACCATGTCCAGCGACGTCGGGACGCAGGTCATTGTCGTTGGGCTGCGAAATCAGGATGGCCGCTGGGAGGAGTTCTGGCGCGGTAGCGACTGTGCGCTCTGGCACCGCTGGCAGCTGTCGCCGGGTGGCGCCTGGTCCGGGATCGTCAGCATGGGTGGTTGCCTGGCCGAGGACGTTGACGGACAGGCCAATGCAGACGGCCGACTGGAGATTTTCGGCCGCAGTCCGAATCAAGCCATGTACCACATCTGGCAGACGACGCCGAACTGTTGCTGGAGCGCCTGGACGTCCATGGGGGGTATTCTAACCAGCAACTGGAATACCTGGAAGAATTCCTACGGCGGGATTGTCGTAGACGGGCAGAGCCCAAACGGCT
The DNA here is from genome assembly GCF_043198215.1 of Micromonospora sp. NPDC048830. Taxonomy (NCBI): domain Bacteria; kingdom Bacillati; phylum Actinomycetota; class Actinomycetes; order Micromonosporales; family Micromonosporaceae; genus Micromonospora; species Micromonospora sp. NPDC048830. Next base: position 33,542 of record NZ_JBICUP010000050.1, on the reverse strand, counting down.
ACTGGTATCGGAATTACCAGAAGAGCCCCAGTTGCTGTTACAGCGGATGGTTCCAGATCTGATTGGCGAACCGACCGCCCTGCCGGGCATGGGGCAAGGTCAAAGGTGCTGCCGTGCCGCTTCCGGTCCTCGCGCCGTGGCCGGCGCTGCGGTCCGGGTCGGCTTGCCACCGGCCTGTGCCCCGGCGATGTCCGTATCGGTCGATCACACGGCTGCGGCCTTTCACCGAAAGGTGAGGGGCCGCGTCGGCCCACCCGTAGTATCAGCGAAAAACCAACGGCAATGCTGGTCAGAGCTGGTCCCGCCCCTGCGCGTTGGCCTCCGACACGCTCGGCGACACGCCAGGAGCTGCCGGTGTGCGATCCCGGCCGCCGGCCAGCGATGTCACCCCGCGGATTCAGGCAGGTAGCCGTGCGCAATGAACAACCGTGTGAAGTAGCGGCGCAGCATCGGCAGGGACTGTTCCTGCGACTGGAACTCCGCGCCGCCGAAGCCGCCGGCCAGCCCTCTACCGGCCCGGCGCTTCGGCGGTCACACCCGCCGAAGGGGACCGCGGCGGTGCCGGTGGCGCCTCAGCCGGCCGGCCCGCCGACATGGCATCGGTGACAGCGGCCGCGGTCGACTGAGGAAATGCCTGAGCCGCGAGCTTCGCCCCGTGCACGTCACGATCACCGGGCCCGGCAGACGTCTGGCCGGCCTCCGGACGGTCGCCGCGAGCGCCCTCCTCCCTGCCGCCGCCCGTCTCCCGCCACTCACCATCAAGGGTGACGGCGGGGCGATCCCCGTCGCCCTGGACGGTGCCGTCGGCCCGTACAGCTCCGGCGCCCTGCTCGGTGGCGTAGTCGTCGACCACCCGGAACGCGTACGCGGCGGGCGTGTGAGCCCGGTCGACGAAGCCGGGCACCTGCCGCAGCAGATCGCGCACATCATGCCCGGCGCGCTCCAGTTGGTCGAGCTTGTAGGCCAGCGCCGGCCACGCCGCCGAGGCGATGACCCGCTCCGCCCGATCGGCGGTCCACACCTCCCGCACGTGCACCGCCATCGCCTCCTGACGGTCCTGGGCGGTGCGGCGTCGCTCGCCGGCGCCATCGGGCCGGGCCTCCGCCGGTGAGGCCTCCGCCGGACGGTCGACGTCGTCCACGGCGGCGCGGTCGAGCTGGTCGGACAGCCACGCCTCGTCCCCCGGCCGGGCGCCGGTCTGCGGGTCGACGTGAACGCCGCGCTCGGCGAGCCGCACGACAATGACCCGCTGGGCGGCCTCGGCGCGCGGGTCGACGGCCGCCCACTCGGCGCTGGCCCGCCAGGCCCGCGCGATGTCCTCGGCCGACGCCTGCCGCCACCACGACGGCCGGGTCGCCGGCCGCCACACGGCCGCGCCCGCCTGCTGGGCCGCGCGCACCTGGGCGCGAATGCGACGGGCCTGTCCCTCGCTGACCCGGGCCGCGCGTTGCAGCTGGGCAATGCGGATCTCGATGGCCGCCTGCGCCAGTTGCCCGGCGGCCTGGATCGCGGCGGTCACCGCCGCGGTGGCCCGCTGGTGGATCTCGGCCATCTCGTTCTCGGCCACTAGCTCGTCCTCCTCAACGCTGCGGATCCCGCTCGACGTTCGGGTCGACGCGGGGCCGGACCGGGCCCGGCACGGTGTGGACCGGCCGCTGCGGCGGCCCACCCTGGTTCGGCACATGCACCTGGTCGACGAGCGGGGCACCGGACTGGAGCAGGGGCATCAGGTATGCGGCGGCGGCGGCAGCAGCGCCGGCGGCGTGGGCTTGTTGCTGCGCGGCACGCAGTTCGGCCAGTGCCACGACGAGCCGGGCCGCCTGGACGACCACGGCGAGCAGGACGGCCGCCTCACCACCGTCGCGGGCGTGTCCGGCCACCAGCAGCGCGTCCGCCACGCGACCCAACTCCCGGGCCACCGACGACGCCGCAGGCGCCGGCGCGCGACGCGGCGGCGCCGCCGCGCGGGCCAGAGCGTCAGCGGCCCGGCTCATCGGACCCTGCCCTGACGGTTCGGTGGCCGCCGCCACCCGCGCCAACAGTTCGGCGCTGGCCCGCGCCACCGCTGGCCACTGCGGCGAGTCGGGAGCCATCCCGGCCAGCCGGCCGCTAATCGCCTCCAGCGCGGCTGCAGACGATCGCCACACCGCCATCCGATCCTCGCCGCGCAGGTTCGATTCCGTGGAATCCGCCGCCTTCCACTGGCCGGCCGATGGCCGCTCGGCCTCGGGCCACCGCTTGCGGACCTGGGGCAGGCTGAGGTCGCCGTCCAGGCTGCGCCCCGCGTACCAGGTCGGCTTACCCACCCCGGCCGGCCGCAGCGCGACCGCGTACCCGACCACCTGGTTCGGGTCCTTCGCCGCGGTCCGCGCGGCGACCAGCAACCCTGCGCCCTTCATCCGCGCGACCCACTCAGCCTCGCTGCCCGCCCCCGCCAGCGCCGCCCGGACCTGGCGGCGCAGCAGCTCCCGGTCCGGCGCCTGGCCGCTGTGCCGGGCCCGGTCGACCTCCGGCCGGTTCAGCTCCGGCCGCTTCGTCGCCCCGGTTCGGCCGGGCGTCCACTTGCCCAGCCCGAACTCGTCCTCTAGGAGGTCGGCGACCTGCTGGCTGCGTCGCTTGTCCTGCCGCAGCCACACCGGTGCCCCGTCCTCGGTGGCGAGGGTGACGACCAGGTGCACGTGGTCGTTGCCCTTGGCCGACAGTCCGTGCCGCACCGCGATCCACCGGCACCCGGCCCGCTCCGCGTCGCCGGTGAAACCCATCTCCTGCACGAACCGACTCGCGATGCGACCCCACGTCGCGTCGTCGAGCTGCCCCTCCTGCGCGGGCAGGCTCAGCGAGCACTGCCACACGTACTGCCGCACCCCGCGCTCGCCGGCGGCGATCTGCGGCGCGTCCAGCCGGGCCGCCAGCTCCTCCAACGACCACCCACCGCCGTCGCGCTCGCGGCGTTCGGGGGCGAGCAGCGCCACGTCGTCGTACCCGGCGACCAGGTGCGGGTCGACGTGTTCCTCGGCCTTCCCCGGCCCCCACAGGTACTCCAGCAGACCGCGTACCCGGCTGCCGTAGGTCACCTTCGGGATCATCGGCGGCCCGTCTGCGCGGCGGCGATCGCGGTCACGAGGTCGTCGACGCGCGCCGCGACCCGGGCGAGGTAGGCCGCCGTCGCGTCCAGGTCCCCGGCCGGCTCGCCGGTGGAGTGCAGCCGGGCCACGGCCTGGTTCAGGTTGTGCGCCGCGCCCCGCACCTGCCTGTGCACGCCCATCAACTCGACCAGCAGCGGCCCCGTCTCCGCAGCGCCGTCCGGGCCGGCAGCGGGCACGAGCGGTGCCGATCCGGCTTCCGCCAGGTAGGCCGAGGTGGCCATCCGGGCCGCCGCTGCGTTCGCCTCGACCGCCGCCATCTCCGCCTCGGACAGCCGCACGGTCACCCGATGCACTCGCGGGTCGTCGTCGCTGTGGGCACGCCGCCGGCGCTGGCTCGCACCGAAGCGAACCACCCCGACCTGCGCCGGATCAGCCACGTCGACCCCCCTCCCGACCGGCGTCGCCCGCCGTGTCTCGGCCGGCCGCAGCGCGGCCCGTCTGACCAAAAGTCAGACTTTTACTCCAACTTGCTCCGGCGAGGCCGGTGCGTCGCGCGTGCGCGACCTGGCCGCGTGGTCGCGGACCCGAGCGCACCTGACGACGCGCACCACGAGACGGCCTCGTGGTGACCCGGCGCGGCCGGTCGCCAGCGCCCAGCGTCAACGACGCGGCGCGGCGCTGTGCGACGTGCCGGTGGCACGCCCGTGCTCCTGGTCGACGTCCTCGGCGGACACTGACGGCGCCCTCGGCGGTCACCAGCGGCGGCGCAGGGGTGGGCCCACGAGGATCGATCTTGACCGCTAGGCTCGGCGTCCACATCCACCAGACCGGAGCATCCAGGGGGAGAATCCCATGGCCGATCAGTCCGCCAAGGCCGTCCGTACCGAGACCGAGCGGGCCGCGCTGCAACTGCTGCGTGAGCGCACGAACCTGGTCGGCGAAGCTGCTACCGCCCGCCACGACCGCGACCAGCTCGTCGACGCGCTGCGTGAGGCCAACGCCCGCTACGCCGCCCGCTACGCCGACGCCGTCGCCGGCGGCTGGACCGCCGACGACCTGGCCAAGCTCGGCCTGGATGCACCGGAGTCGTCCAGCACGTCCAGGCGGCGCCGCGCACCTCGGCAGGCGCAACCCGTGCAGAATCGGCCGGACGAGCTGGTGACGCCGACCGACGTCCCGGCGCAGACGTAGCGGCCACGCCCACGTCACGATGACGGCCTCCCCAGCTTCGGCGAGGGAGGCCGTCATCGTGTGGGCGCCGGTCATGACCTGGTCCCGAGCGGCACGCCGCGGGCCCGCATCCACGGTTCCGGGTCGACCGCGTTGCCGCCGTTGGCGTGGTACGGCCCGGGCGGGACGTTCAGGTGCACTTCGAAGTGCAGGTGCGGTCCGGAGCTGCCGCCGCTGTTGCCCACGAACCCGATGACCGTACCGGCCGTGACCCGCTGGCCAATGGATACCTCGGGGCGCTGGATCATGTGGCAGTAGCGGGTGACGATGTCGCCCGGGTGGCGGATGTCGACGTACCACCCGCACCCGCGCTGACTGGTGTTCCCGTCACGGTCGCAGGTGGTGTACCAGTCGCACTTGACCTGCTCCACCACGCCGGTCGACGCCGCGCGGATCGCGTCGCCGCGCACATCGGCCTTCGACATGTCCACACCGGCGTGCAGCCGACCGCCACGCTGGCCGAAGGGACTGACGATGGTGGCCCGGATCGGCTGCACCCAGCCGCCCGGACCTACCGGCACCGGCCCCAGGTCGTCGGTACCGCACGGGGCGGTCGGCGCACCACCGCCGATGTCGCCGATGTTGGGCAGGCCGAGCACCCTCGCGGCGAGCTGCTCGGCGTCGTCCTCCCACTTCTGGTACTCCTCCGGGTAGCCGGAGCGCTGCACCGCCTGCGCCGCGTCGGTCAACCGCATGCGCTGCCAGCCGTCGACGCGCAGCAGCGCCTCGTAGAACTTCCCCGCGGCGTAGGTGGGCGTCATCCGCTCACGCACGCTGCCCCACCCGGGGCGTTGCTGGAACAGCCCGACCGAGTCGTGGTCGCGGCCCACGCCCTCGTGCGGCAGGGTCAGCGACTCAGGCACGGTGGCGTTGGCCAGGTTGCGCAGCGTGGACTCCTGCATCGCGGTCGCCAGCGCGATGACGTATCCGCGCGGCGGCACCTGGCGCTGCCGTCCGACGGCGACGATGGTGGCGGCGTTCGTCGTCTCGGCGCTGCCCCACGCACCGGCGCCGGGAATCGGCGACGGCCCGGGCAGGGACGGCACCTCGCACGCCGCCGCTTCCGCCTGCGCCAGGCCGAACATCACCAACGGCAAACCCACGGTGCCGCCGCACACCAACGAAACCACCGCCAGCACCGCCACGCCCAGCGCGACCGATCGACGGTTCATCGGCTCACCGACCGGGTGAAGTCGTTCCCCGTCACCACCCACCGCCCACCAACGCTGGCGAGCGTCACGGTCAGCGTCCCCGCGTCGGTCGCTACCTCGTACACCGCCGCGCCGCCCTTCGGTGCCTGCTTCGCCACCGGTCGGCCCGTCACCCGCGTCGCCGGCACCCGCGCCGGGTCGACGGTACGCAGCGCGCGAGCGAACCCCTCGTCGCAGACCACCGCGATCCCCCGCCACCACGCCTCGGCCGGCAGGTCGGGACGCGCCCACGCCGCAGCGAACGCCGCAGCGACGGGCGCCGCCTGCGCCGCCGGCGGCGGGGCTGCAGGCGCCCCGTCTTCGTGGTCGTCCCCGCCCGGCAGCTCCCCCGTCGGGGACGGATCGCCGTCCCCGGCACCGGCCGTCGGATAGACCGGGCCGCTGCGCTGCGGTGCCGGTGTGCCCGGATCGCCGGTGGGTGCGCAGCCGACTGTGCACACCATGGCGAGAACAAGGCCAGCGGCGAGCCGTGCCGGCCGATTCAGGTGGTCGATGCGTGCCAATGTGCGCGCCCTGGGTGCCATTCGACGCCTCCCCCGTGGTGCCTATCGCGGCAGAGCAATCACCATAGATCCATTCGGAAACGCGGTGCTACTGTCGGGTGCTCGTCGGGTGACCTTGAAAGGCGGGGGAGGCATCGGATGGCGAGAAGCCCCTATGCGTGCCGGCGGTGCCGACGGTGAAGGCAGCAGCTGTCACAGCCTCCCGCACGCGCCCCGGCCCCGCCCCGGCGATGCCCTTCGCGATAATTCCGCAGAATCTCGGCGACTGGCCGCCGGTGTGGTGGGTCGGATGTCACGGCGGCGCCGGAACAAGCACCCTCGCGCGGCTGGTCGGCTTCGGGCTGGACTTCGGCAGCAAAGGCTGGCCCCTGGTGACACCGGCGATGCCGCCGACCCACGTCGTCCTCGTCTGCCGAGCATCCGCAGCGGGCACCTGGGCGGCGACCGGCGCCATCGAGCAATGGCGCAGCACCCCAGGCATGCACAGCCTGACGAAGGTGCTCGGCGTGGTCGCGGTCGCCGCCTCACCCCGGAGGCCGCCGCGCATCGCCACCGAACGACTGCAACTGCTACGCGGATGGGCACCCGAGGTCTGGCGCGTCGGCTGGGTCGACGCGCTGCTCGCCGCCGACGACCCGCGTGACGTCGGCGCTTCCCCCGACGTCGAGGCGCTGCGCAACGCGATCTGGCAGAAGGTGGGCGCAACCCGGGAAGGGAAACGATGACCCCGATCGAATATATCGACCAGCTTCAGCAGGCCCTGGCGGCGGTGCCGAGCCCAAGCGGTGGCCCGGTCGTGCCGGACCCCGGCAGCGGCGTGGCACCACCGGAGGTGGCGGACAAAGTGCTCACGATCCTGCAGTGGATCGCCTACCTGGCCACCGCCGCCTGCGTCGGTGGGCTGCTCTACACCGCAGCGAAGATGGCCCTGGCACACCGCCGCGGTGACGACACCAACGTCTCCCAACTCGGCTGGGTGTTCGCCGCCTGCCTGCTCATCGGAAGCGCGTCCGCGATCGTCTCCGCACTGATCTAGGAGGAAGGAACCCCCGATGCCGCGCTCGTCTGCCCCCCAGGACTTCGCCGACCGTCCGCCGTGGACGCGGCCCGGCTTCATCGCCTCCGCAGCTCTGCTCCTGGTCATCGTCATCGTCGGGGTGCTGATCGCCGCACTCTCCCTGGGACACGACAGCAACGACACCGCTGACAGCACGCCCCCGGTGAACCCGACACCGGCGGGGAGCAGCCCGGATCAGGCGCTACCCACCACCGTGCCGACCACCGCGCCGCCGGACGTGCGGTGGGAATTGGTGGGTCCCCTCCCCGTACCAGTCAGCACCACTGCAGGCCCGACGCGGGTCACCGCCACCACCGCGGCTGGCTTCGCCCACACCCCCGAGGGCGCGCTGATCGCCGCTGCCCAGATCGGCATGCGGTCCAGCTACTCCCTGGGCCGGGACTACTGGGAACCCACCATCCAGAGGCAGTTCGCGCCCAGCGCCGACCGGGATCGGCTGCTTGCCCAAATGCGAGCCAGCGACAGCAGCCCAGCGGACCCGGGCTCGCAGAGCCACATCGCCGGCTTCAGCTACCAGTCCTACACCCCCGATACCGCAGTGATCGGGCTCGTGCTCCGCGCCCCCTCGGCCGGGACCCCGCGCTACCACGTCCTGTCGTTGGTCCTGCTTTGGCGGGACGGCGACTGGCAAATGCAGGCGCCACCCGGCGGCGCCTGGACGTCCGTCAACCGCAACACCAGCGATCTCACGGGTGTGGTCGAGTGGGGGCCGCGGTAATGCCGGAGTGCCCGGAGATCGACCTAACCTGCCAAGCCGCGGAAACCATCATCGACAACACCACAGGCCGATACTTCGACCAAATAGCCGAACAAGCGTCCAAAGCCGCAGCCGAGATGCTGAAAACCCTTGTGACTGGTTGGCTGTCCCTCTCCACGCCGGACGTGTCTCAGGGCTCCTGCCGGCTCGATGGTGCCAGAAAGCTCGACTGCAGCAGCACGGTCGCTTACCTGCGGGAATACACTACCTGGGCAGTCGCGGCGATCGCCGTCGCCGCGGTACTAATCGCGGCCATCAAGATGGCGTTGGAACGCGACGGCCGGGAAGCCGGCTCGTTCGCCAAGGGGCTCGTAACGATGGTCGTGCTCGCGGTCGCCGGCGTGCCGGGGGTGCAGCTACTCATCGGCATTGGTGACGAATACGCGAACTGGATCCTCTCTGCCTCCGCCGACGGTGACCTCGGAAAACGGCTCCTGCTACTCGCTCCCGCCCCCGCGACCACCGGAATGCCGGCCCTGGTGGTGGCCGGCATCTCACTTATGATCTTCCTGTCCACGATGGTGCAGCTACTGCTGCTGCTCGCCCGCAACGCCGGCTTGGTCCTGCTGGCCGGCCTGCTGCCGCTGGCCGCCTCGGCGGGCATCTCCGGCTCTGGGCGATCGATACGTGATCGGTACCTGACGTGGCTGCTCGCCCTGGTGCTCTACAAGCCGGCCGCGGCCACGATCTACGCCGCCGTGTTCTGGCTCATCGGTAAAGGCCAATCGCTCACCGACCTACTGACTGGCCTGGTGATGTTCTGCATGGCCATCGTGGCGTTGCCGGCCCTGATGCGGCTCATCGCCCCGGCGGTGTCGGTACTCTCCACCGGCGGGAGCGGAGTTGCGGTGGCCGCCGGATCCGCAGCCGGGCAGGTCGCCTCCGGCGCGGTGCGTCTCATCGGCGACAGCCGCGGGAAATCCAGCCGCGCGGGGAACAGCGGCGGTCCAGGCCGCCCAGGTGGTGCGGCACCGTCCGCGCCGGTTCCCCGCCCTGCCAGCAGCGGTGCCAGGCCGGGCACCGCTGCCGGCCCGACAACCGCCGCAGCCGGACCGGTCGGTCTCGCCGCCGCCGCCGGGGTGGAGGGTGCAAAGGCTGGACCCACAGTCGTGCGCAAGGTCGGCGGGACGGCGTCCGGTTCGACGGCCGGTGAGGGCTCATGAGCACCGGGGTACGGGAACGGGCCAGCGAGCAGCGCACCTACGGCAACTGGCGGCTCGGCCGCGGTGCCGGCCTGTTCGGGCTCGGCCCGGCCGGCACCATCGCCGCGTTCCTGGTCATGGTGCTCGCCGCCGTGATGCTGTCGGTGTCCACCCTCGCGGCGCTGATCACCGCGATAACCGGCCTGATAGTCCTCACGCCGCTGGCGATCCGGGTCAACGGACGCACCGGGTTCCAGGTCATCACCGCCCGGGTGGCGTGGTGGCTGGCCCGGTCCCGCCGTCACCACGTCTACGTCTCCGGGGTCGCGTCCCGTGTCACCGCCGCCCACCAACTGCCCGGGGTGCTGGCCCGCTCCGAGGTGTACGAGGTGGAGACCGGACGCTCCGGTGTCGTCGCCGTCGTCGTGGTGCCGCAGAGCCGGCACTACACCGTCACCCTGCGGTGCGCGCCAGAGGGAATGGACCTGGTCGACCAGGCGGTCATCGACGCCCGCGTCGGGCACCTGGCGTCCTGGCTGGCGGCGCTGTCCCGCGAGCCGCAGCTGGTCCAGGCGCAGGTCACCGTCGAGACCACCCCGGATCCCGGCACCCGGCTGGCCGCCGAGGTGGCCGCCACCTCCCGGCCCGACGCGCCGGCTCTGGCCCTGCAGGTCCTCGACGACGTCGTCCAGTCCTACCCCGCCGGCTCGGCGACCGTGGACACCCGCGTGTCGCTGACCTACACCGCCCCACCCGACCGGTCAATGTCCCACGAGGACATCTGCCGGGAGGTCGCCGCCCGACTGCCGCACCTGCACGCCGGCCTCACCGGCGCCACCGGCGCCGGGATCGTGCCAATGTCCGCGCGCAGCCTCGCCGGCATGGTCCGCGCCGCGTACGACCCGGCCGCAGCCCTGGACCTCGCCCGAGACCCCCAACTCACCCCCGACTGGACGCAGGCCGGCCCGGTAGCCACCCGGGAGAGCTGGGACTTCTACCGGCACGACTCCGGGATCTCGCGCACCTGGTGCATGGTCGAAGCCCCCAGAGGACTGGTGTACTCGCGGCTGTTCGCCCGGCTGACCGACCCGGACCCGCAACTGCTGCGCAAACGGGTCACCATGATCTACCGGCCGTACTCCCCCGGCGAGGCGGCCCGGCTCGTCGAGTCCGACAAGCGCGACGCCCGCTTCCTCGCCAGCAAGAAACACCGGCCCAGCGCCCGAGACCTCACCGACCTCGCCGCCGCTGAACAGGCCGCGGAGGAAGAGGCCGCCGGCGCCGGCGTCACCCGATTCACCGTGCTGGTCACCGCCACCATCGCCGACGAAAAGCACCTCGACGAGGCCAGCGGCATCATCCAGGCCCGCGCCGGCGAAGCACGCCTGACACTGCGCCCGATGTACGGCTGCCAGGCCGCCGGATTCGCCGCCGGCCTACCCGCCGGCGTGGTCCTGCCCACCCACGCCACGATCCCCTTCTAGGACGCCGGCATGACCACCGCACCCCACACCCCCCACCCACCGGATCGACCAGCCCGCCGGCCCGGCCGACTCGGCTACACCGGGCCCGGCGGCGGCGCCTGGTCCTACATCGAGCCGCCCACCGAATACCGGGGCACCACCGTCCAGGTCTGCGGGCTGTTCCCGTTCGGCACCGGCGCGTCGACCCCGATGATCGGCGTACCGGTCGGCCGGCACCTCTACACCGGCTCGGCGGTCTGCTTCGACCCGATCTCCTGGTACACCCGCGCCCGGCTGATCAACAACCCGTCGGTGTGGATCGAGGGCGAGCCCGGCATGGGCAAGTCCACGGCGGTGCGCCGCATGGTCCTCGGCCTGACCGCCCAGGGCGTCACGCCCCTGATCCTCGGCGACCTCAAGCCCGACTACGCCGAGCTGGTCCGCGCGTTGGGCGGGCAGGTGCTGCGGGTCGGGCCGGGCCTGGACCGGATCAACCCCCTCGACGCCGGCCCGTGGCGGCAGGTCCTCGACCGGGTCGACGAGCGCACCGGCGCCGTCGTGCGGGCCGCGGTCACCGACCGGCGGCTGAACATGCTGGTCGCCCTGGCCACCCTGATCCGCCGCGGGCCCGTCAACTCCGACGAAACCACCGTCCTGGCCGCCGCGCTGCGCTACCTCGCCGAACGAGAGACCGACACCCAGCCGGTTCTCTCCGACGTCCTGAACGTCATCCGCGACGCCCCGCCGCAGGTCCGCGCGGTCACCCTGTGGCAGACCGACCAGGATCTTCCCCGGTTCCGGGAGGAAACCGCCAGCCTGCACCGCACGCTGCTGGCGCTGCTGCACGGCCCGCTCGGCGGCACCTTCGAGGGGCAGACCACCACCGCGATCCGGCTCGACACCCCGGCCGTGTGCGTGGACATCTCCGGCATCGACGACACCGACGAGCTGCGCACCGCCGCCACCCTCCTGTCGACCTGGTCCTACGGGTTCGCCCAGGTGGAGGCCGCGCACCTGATGGCCGACCTCGGCCTGGCCCCCGCCCGCACCTTCTTCACCGTCCTCGACGAGCTGTGGCGGGCGCTGCGCGTCGGGCACGGCCTGGTCGACCGCGCCGACGGCCTGACCCGGCTCAACCGGCAGAAGGGCACCGGCACCGCGTTCATCACCCACTCGTTGGCCGACCTGGAAGCCCTGCCCACCGCCCACGACCGGGCCAAAGCGAGAGGCTTCGCCGAACGGTCCGCGGTGCTGATGATCGGCCCCTGCTCCGAGCAGGAACTCGACGCCGTCGCCCGGGTACGGCCGCTGTCGAACGCCGAGCGACGCGAGGTGCTGTCCTGGTCGGCGCCACCGTCCTGGGCCGGTGCCGGCAGCGAGACCGTCGGCCGCGGGAACTTCCTCATCAAGGTCGGCTCCCGGCCGGGCATCCCCGTGCACCTGGAACCCACCGAGGTAGAGAAGCAGCTCGGCAACACCGACTTCCGCTGGACGATGACGTGAGCCGACCCGCCGGGCCGCGCGGCGGCCACGACGACGCCGGCCTGATCGTCGGCGGCATCGCCGCCGCAGTCCTGGCCGCCGCCAGCGCGGTGTGGCTGCCGGTCATGCTCACCCGGCCACCCGGATACCGCGGCGGCGGGCCGATCAGGGTGGCCGCCGCGGTGCTGCGCGGCGACATCACCTGGACCACCGCCTGCACCGTCGTCGCGGTCATCGAGGTCACCGTCCTGGCACTACTGACCACCTCAGCCGTGGCCGCCTGGCGGTGGGCCCGCCGGCGGCGGACCCGGGTCGACTCGGCCGCGCGACGGATGGCCACCAGCAAAGACCTCGCGCACCTCGGGCCCAAAGGCGTCGCCGACAGCGGCCGTCGACTGCGGCCCAGCCTCGCCGACGTCGAACGGCCCGACCCCGACCAGCTCGGCGTGCTGATCGGCCACACCGTCGCCGGCGGAATGCCGCTGCGCCAGTCCTGGGAGGACATGGCCGTCGACATCTGGGGGCCCCGCACCGGCAAGACCACCAGCCGGGCCATCCCAGCCGTCGTCGCCGCCCCCGGACCGACCCTGGTCACCAGCGTCAAGGGCGACATCGTCGACGCCACCCGCGAGGTACGCGCGGCCCGCGGCACCGTGTGGGCGTTCGACCCGCAGCACATCCTCGGCGCCGAGCAGGGCATGTGGTGGAACCCGCTGCGCGCCGTGGCCACCATCACCGACGCCCGCCGCCTGGCCGAGCACTTCGCCGCCGCCGAACGGGAACCGGGCGTCAGCCGCGACGCCTTCTTCGACCCCAGCTCCGAGGAGCTGGTGGCGAACCTGCTCCTCGCGGCCGCCGTCTCCGGCCGGGACATCCTCGCCGCCTACCGGTGGGCCGTCAGCCCCCGCAACGACGAGCCGGCCCTGCTGCTACGCGACCACGGCTACGACCTGCCCGCCGACGCCGTCGCCGGCGTGGTCAACATGCCCGACAAGACCCGCGGCGGCATCTACGCCGGCGCCCAGAAGATGCTCATGTGCCTCACCGAGCCCGCCGTCACCCGCTGGGTCACCCCACCGACCCGCGCCGGGGTCCTCGAGTTCGACCCGGCCGCATTCGTGGCCTCCACCGACGTGCTGTACCTGCTCTCCCAGGGCGGCCCCGGATCCCCCGCCCCGCTGGTCGCCGCGCTCACCGACGCGGTCCTGCGCGCCGGCGAGCTGCGCGCCCGCGCCTCGACCGGCCGGCGCCTGGACCCGCCGCTGCTGAGCATCCTCGACGAGGCCGCCAACATCTGCCGGCTACGCCAGCTCCCCAGCCTCTACTCCTACTACGGCTCACACGGCCTGCCGATCATCACGATCCTGCAGTCCTACCCCCAAGGCGTCGACGTGTGGGGCCGCGAGGGCATGCGCAAGCTATGGTCCGCGGCGAACGTGCGCACCTACGGCGGTGGCGTCGCCGACCCCGACTGGTTGGAAGAGCTGTCCAAGCTCATCGGCGAACACGAGGTCACCACTAGGTCGACCAGCAGCAGCGGATCCGGATGGGGCCAGCGGTCGGTCTCGCACGCCACCCGCCGGCAGCGGATCCTCGACGTGTCCGACCTGCACGCCCTGCCGCGCGGCCGGATGGTCGTCTACGCCTCCGGTGCCCCGCCGGCGCTCGCCCGCACCGCACCGTGGCAGGACGGCCCGTACGCTGCGGCGATCCGCGCCTCGATCGCCCGCTGGGATCCCGACAGTCGCACCGACTGGATTCTGTCCCCCGACGCGCCGCCGGAGCCAATCGCATGACCAGCCCGACGTCCGGACCAGCCACCGACCCTGTCGCCGACCTGACCAATCTGCTCGACCAGCTCGCCGGCACTCCCGAGGGACCGGCGAAGGACCCGAGCGCTCCGGAGCCGGTTTTCAGCAACGTCGACCAGTTCGTCGCCGGCTACCTTGTGCTCGTCCTGGAGCGGCGGGTCGCCTCCGGGCCGACGCCCGGCATCAACTGGTGCCCCCGCTGGTGGGCACACCCCGAGGCACTCTCCCGCCTGTACGCACTGTGGCGGGCCTGGGAAGCCTTGCGCGTCAACGACCCGCAGACCGGCATAAGCATCTGGTGGCGTGACCACCTCGACCCGCACCTAGCCGTCCTGGCCGGAGACGCAGGCCCGTTCGTCCGCTGCGGGCCGGACAAACACCGTGACCCGGAGCCTCTGCCCGTCGAGCCCGCACCGGCCGAGGTGCTGGCTCAGCTCCCCGATGCCTGACACACCCTCGCCGGACAATGGAGTCATGGACACCGTCGCGCAGCTGACCATCGTCCGTCACGGGCAGAGCACCGCGAACGTGGCGTTCGCCGACGCCCAGGCCCGGGGCCTGGCCGACCACGGCCTCACCGGGTGCGACGCCGACATCGAGCTGTCACCGCTGGGCTGGCAGCAAGCCACCCACCTTGGCCGCTGGCTCGCGGCCCAACCCGCTGACCAGCGCCCCGAGGTGGTCGTCTGTTCCCCCTACCTGCGGGCTCGCCAGACGTGGACGCGGGCCGCGGACATCGCCGCCGAGCTCGGCGTGCCCGTCCCGCACGCCCACGTCGATGACCGGCTGTGCGACCGGCTCATGGGCGACCTGGAGCTGCTGACCCCCCTCATGATCGCCAGCCGGTTCCCTGCCGAAGCGGCCCGGCTCGCCGCAGACGGCCTCTACGCCTACCGGCCGCCGGGCGGTGAGACGTTCGACGATGTCGCAGCGCGGATCCGCGCTGTCCTGACCGACCTGAACACCCGGTACCCCGGCCAGCGGGTCCTGGTCGTGGCTCACGACGCCGTGGTCGTCGCTGTACGCCACCTCCTCGATGGGCTGCCGTTCACCGACCTCGACGCGATCCTCGCGGTCACCCCGGTGGCCAACACCTCGCTCACCCGCTACGTCCACGCCAACGGCCGCCTCGGCCTAGTCGAGTTCGCCGTCACTCCCCACCTGACCAGAGAGGATCAGCATGCCCACCTCGGCCGATGAAACGCCCCTGCTGGGTCGGCTCGACACCCCCGCCCCCACCCCCGAGCAGGTTCACGAGCACCAGGTGGTGCGGGACCTGATCACGCAGGCCTTGGCCGCACAGTCCGCCCGCCGCCACCAGCTCGAGCAAGCCGGCGAGGACCCCCGTCTGCTGGACCAGGTCACCGCCACTCAGCACCGGCTCGCGCAAGCACTGCAGACCTTGGACCCCGCCGACGAGCAGCAGGTCGCCCGGCTGCGTCAGGAGTGCATCGACCTGCTGCGGGAGGCCGGCCGTTGACCGACCACCACGACGGTGTGCTCTCTGAGGAGGCCAACGAGCGGATCTTCCGCGAGCAGATCGTCCCGATGTTCCTCACCGGCGCTCCCACCCGGGAGCATCCGGTCCTCGTCATCGTGGGTGGCCAGACCGGCGCCGGCAAGACGGCCGTGACCGCGATGGTCAAACGCGCCCTGGGCGCGAGCAGCGGGTTCATCAACATCAACATGGACTTCTACAACCCGATGCACCCCAGCTTCCACCGGTGGCAAGCCGAGGACGAGACCACCGCCAGCGCCAAGGTGCGGCCCGACGGCGAACGCTGGTGGGACAAGGCCCAGCAGTACGCCATCGACAACCGCTGCCACGTGGTCCTGGAGTCCGCGATGCGCTACCCCAGCGAGTTCGAGGACATCGCCCGACGCTTCCACAACGCCGGCTACCGGGTCGAAGTCGCCATCGTGGCCGTCCCCGAAGCCCTCAGCCGCCTGGGCATCCTGCATCGTTACTGGAGCGAGGTCCAGGAAGTCGGCCGAGGCCGGCTCATCGACACCGCGATCCACGACGAGTGCTACCGAGGCGTCATCCGCGGCGCCCAGGCTGTCGACACGCAGGCCCTAGCGCACGTCGCCTTCGCGTTCCGCCGCAGCGGCGAGGTGGTCTACGCCAACACCGTCACCGCCGACGGCACCTGGCAACGCCCGCCGGCGCTGGCAGCCGCGATCACCGCCGAGCACCACCGCCCCTGGACCCCAACTGAGCAGGCCTGGTATGTCGACAACTCCCGACAGCTGCGGGCCACGATCGACCCCCGGTGGCACGCCACCCTGGCCGCCATCGACGCCTCAGCGGCGCCGCTGATGAGTCGTCCCACCACGAGCTCTGCCGTACAGGTAGCAGCCCTCGCAATCCACGGCAGCACTCGACGCGTCCTCCAGCCCCGGTCGGAATCCCCGGCCATTCCCCGGCCGTCCCCGGCTGCGGACGGGACCGCCCATCACCAGCAACCAGCCGCCGAGCGGTAGCCGCTGGCACCCGCGCAGCCCTCAGCGCGGTGATTCCCCGGAATCCTTGGCAGCGGGGGTCAGGTCGTAAGCACACTGGTAGTAGATCGTCGATGGCGCAGCGCACTGGCGGCAGGTCCAGCTGTGGTGACCGCGGTGCGTGTTCGGCGGTGGGCACGGGCATGGGACACCCACCCCACGGCCACCTGCCCCGCAGTCAACGGATGCCGCTCCGGCCCCGCACAGTGGGGGCCGGAGTGGGCGCAACGAACTGGCCCGCCCGACTGGCAGGGTGTGGTAATCCAATCGTCTTGTATTCACCGCTTGCCAGTCACGGTGTGTTGCGGGTTGGGCTGTAGCGGTTCCGAGTGCCGCCGGCGGCGGCGTGGTGCCGTTGGGTGGTGTGGTGGTGGAAGTTGAGGGCCTGGGCGACGACTGGTGCTGGGGTTTGGAGCACGAGCTGGCTGGTCAGGTCCTGGCCGGTGGTGGAGCAGCGGGCGTAGCTGATGCGGATCGGCGCCCCGACCGGCGGCTCTGAGGGTGGTCAGGATGATCGCTGGTGGGTCGGTCGCCTCTGGACACTGATGGTTTCGTCGAGCGCTGGGCGTTGCTGCCGGGCCGGCTGGATCTGGTGGTGTGTCTGCGCGAGCCGTCGTGGCTGGTCTTGTTCGCCCGTGCCGTGCGCCTGGATGTGTGGTGGTTCACGTGTGGGTGGGGGTGGCTCGTGTCGCCGATGTCGACTACCGTCGCTTTACGGTGACGGGTGCGTAGCTCTCGGTGATCAACACCTTGGGTGGCGGTGGAGGCGTCGGTCGGGTTGCAGGGCGAGGAGTTGGGGGTCTCGGCCGCCGGGTGGGGGACAGCGCCGAGATCATCGCCGACGAAGTGGTCGGGGGCTGGGGTGGCGGCCTGCGCGGCTGACTGATCCGCACTGGGTGCCCTGATTCGGGGCGGGGAAGGAGCGTTGCGTGTTGGCCGCCGCCGTTCCGACCGTTGAGCTCGACGAGAGCGCGATGCGGGTTTTGGAAGGCTTCACCGGGCTCAAGTTGTCCCGGACGAAGCTGCCGTTGTTGTGGCAGGACATCGGCACGGCCGAAGTGCTGGAGCATCGGGTGCGTACGGTGCTTGGTCCGATGCTGGAGCAGACGATCAAGGCGGTCCGGGAGGCGGGGGAGGGCGAGGTCTTCGACCGGTTCGTGGCCCAGACCGTTCCGTTCGTGAGGAAGATGGCTGAGACGGCCGACCTGCTGCTCGCCGTGATCGAGGCGGAGAAGAAGTTCTTCCTCGAGACGGAGACCGGCAAGCGTACGGCGGTGGCCATGTTCAGCTTCATGCAGGCCGAGTTCGCCGCCGCCGCCGCGATGTGGTTCTGGAATCCGGTGGGGGCGGCGGCACACGTCGCCCAGACACGGTCGATCATCCAGGCGGTTCTGCGTTCGGCGGCGGTCCGGTCGGCGGCGAGCGGCACGGCTGTGCAGATGTTGTTCATGCCGGGTTCTGCGCTGCTGGCCGAGGTGTCGATGATGACTGACGGTCTGCAGTCCGGGGTGAACTGGTCGGCGGTCGGTAAGCAGGCGGCGTTCGCGGGGTCGGTGGCGTTCCTGAGCACGGTGGCGGGGCCGGCGATGGGTAAGGTCGCTGGCGCTGTCGCCGCCGGTGTCAGCAAGCTCGGCGTGCCGGATGCCATTCGTCCTCTGTTGGTCGACGTGCTGACGCGGCCCGTGTTGGAGACCGGCGGGGAGGTGATCTTCGGTATCGGCGCCGAGGGGATGGTGACGGGGCACGTCAACCTCGACAATGTCGGTGCGGATGCTACTTCCGGGGCGTTTTCGGGGGCAGCGGGATCGGTCGCGGGCACGGTCGGGGCCGCGGCCGGGTTCGCTGCCGGTCGGGCCGTGACGCAGCCCCGGGTGCAGGTGCCTCGTGCCGATTTCACGCCGGACGGTAGGCCGGTCCTGCCGGTGGGGCCGAGGCCGGTTGGTGGGGACACGTCCGCGGGCTACCAGAGCGGGGTCGGCGATCCGAAGGCTGCGGGTACCGGCGGGCAGGCCGCGCCGCCCACGCCGCCGCCCACCCCGCCGCCGCTGCCGGCAGTGAACATGCCCGTGCCGAAGCTGAACCTGCCCATGCCGACGTGGGTGCCGTCGTGGTCGTCGCTGTCGGTGCCGGCTGCGCCGGCGCCGCAGTGGGTCGTGGCAGCTGGTGCGCCGGTGGTCGAGCAGTGGTATCGGTTCCAGCAGGATCTGGTGGACCGCTACGGTGGGCTGTTGGCCGGGGTGGCTCGGGCGGGCAAGAGCATGGCCGCGCTTGCCGTGCCGATCGAGCGGGTTTTCGCCGGGTGGGTCGACGCCCGGCAGGGTGATCCGACTGTTGCGGCTTTCCTGTCCGCGGTCGGTCTGCCCGGTACCGCGCTCACCGAGGAGTATCTGACGGGTGTCCGGGAGCGGGCGGTGGCCCGGATGGCCGAGGCGTTGGCGTCCGCGGGTGAGCAGATCCCGGCCGAGGTGTGGTCGGAGCAGGTGATCGACGTGCTGCCGGCGGCGTTCGACCTGGAGGCGCTGCGCGAGATCGCGCACCTGGCCGCCGAACACCACATCGACCGGTACCTCGCCGCCGGCCTACCGACGGCCGCTGGCACGTCGTGGGCCGTTGGCACGCCGACAGGTGCCGGCGTGCCGGCAGGCGCCGGGGCGGCGGTGCCGTCCGCCGCCGCGATCGAGGCGGTCAAGAGCGCCGTGCGGAACCGGATGGACCGAATCCTCGATGCGATCCTCGATACCTCCGCACTGCCCGCTGTGGTGGCCAGTCCCGACGCCGCGCAGGTCAACGCCGTGGCGAACGCGGTCCGGCAGACGGTCACCGACCTGCCCGCCCGTTTCACGGCCGCGGCCATTCCCGACACCACCGCAGCGCACACCGTCGCGTCCCCGGCGGACATCCCGGCACACCGGCGTGCCGACGCGCCGCCGGTGCCGGTGACTCCCGAGCAGCACACCGCAGCAGCGAACAGGCTGGCAGTAAAGCAGTTCGCCGCCCTGGCCCACCGGTACTACGGCGTCGACCCGGCCAACCACGGCACCCTCGTCAGATCATTCCAAGAAGACTGGGTCAAGGAATACCACCAGGTACTCGCGCAGGCCGCCGGCAGCGCCGCGCCCGCCACCCCCGGCACGCCGGCTGCGCCCAGCACGCCCAGCATGCCGGGCACTTCGGGTACGGCCAGCACGCCGGGCGCGTCGGGCACGCCGGATGCGGCCGGCGCCCGCAGTACGGTGCCGGGTGGCGCTGCCCCCGACATCGACGGCACGCCGCACCAGGACCGCACCAGCGACAGGATGTCGGACAGTGCCATGTCCGTCTTCAGCGACGACGTGTTCAGCGGCGACAGCAGCTCCACCGACACCGTCACGTCCAGTGCCCTCTCCTCACCGGACGAACCGATCAGTGCCGACTCTGGCAGTCTCGGCGAGCCGGCCGTCGCGGCAACGGGGCCGGCCGCCGCGGCGATCGGGTCCGCGGTGGACTCAGGTACGGCATCCCGGCCGGGCGCTGCGTCCGGCCCGGCCGGCAGCAGCAGCCCGGCCGATCTCGGGCTCGCCGCTGCCCACGGGCCGGCCGCGGAACGAATCCACAATCTCGCCAGCGGCGGCCACGGCCATGCCACCGACGCCCAGCTGCGCCGGCTCGCCGCGGACATCGGTATCCAGGCGGCCTCGCCGGACGAGGTCCTGCCCCAACTGTTCGAGGCAGCCAGGGACATCGCCATGGCGGACACGTTCAGCGGCGTGTACTTCGCCGACCCGGCCATGGCGGATCTGGACACGGCGGCGGCGGACCACACGGCGGCACAGGCGCTACCGTGGGTGCAGGGATGGTTCACCATCGCCGGGCACCGGAACCTGGCCGAACGGCTGGCCCACGATCCGGTACGCCAAGCCCTGTTCCTACGGACGCTCACCGCCTCGCCCGCCTGGCAACACGCCGTCGCGCAGGCGCAACAGCAAGGCGGCGACACACCCGACATCATGCTCGTCTGGTGCGACGCGGCATGGCAGGGACCGGGACAGGCCACCTCCTTCGGTGAATGGCTGCGCACCCAACTGCGCGCCCGGCGGCTGATGTCGTCCACACACGAGGTAGACCAGATACCCGGCGAGCTGCGGCCACACGCGGACGAGCCGGTGCGGTCCGTGTTGTTCTCGGACGGTTCGGTGGAGTTGTTCGGACCGGATCTGGTGGAGGCGGTACGGACCGCGGACATCGTCGAGAACGGTCAGGAACCCGGCGTGAGCTGGCCGGACCAGCAGGACTTCACCGCCGCTGGCGGTCAACACCGGTGGGCCGGCTCCACCTCAGACGGGCAGTCGCCCGATCCAACGGAAAACGGCCCCGACCAACCCCAACCCCAACCCACTGCGAACCCCCAGGTGCGCGACCCGGATGGGGCCTGGACGCTGTTCAACCAGCACATCGGCCACATCACCACCACAACGCAGCACCAGGAGCAGCCGCTGCGGCAGTTGTGGGACGTCCTGATCAACAGTATGGACGGCGAGGGGTACATCACCGTCAGCGAGGAAGCCCTCGCCGGTGAGACGGGCACAGTGCAGGCGACGGTGAATGCCCGGATCGTGGCATTGCGCGCCCATCGCCTGCTGGAGCTGGACCAGGGAGCACGCGGTCGCGAGGCGAGTCGGTACAAGGTGACCGATCCGGGTACCCGGCAAGCATTGCCGGCCCCTCCTGAGGGCTGCCAGTGGGTGCGCAACCAGAATGATGCCTGGACCCTGTTCGAACAGCACGTCGGCCACGACACCAGATTGCGGCCGTTGTGGAACGCCCTGATCCGCGAGATGAACGACAATGGGATCATCACCGCCAGCATGTCAACCCTCGCCACGGAGACAGGCACAGGGAAGACGACGGTGCATCGGGGGATCAAGGCATTGCGCGCCCGTCGTCTGCTGCATCCGGTCGAGGAACGACACGGTCGCATGGCGGCGCAGTACGGGGTGACCGATCCGGGTCCGCCCCAGCCCAGGCAGACCCGTGCCCGCCGGCGGGGCAGGTACCGGTGCTTGCTGCCCGGGCCGCTAAACGACCCGGGCGCCTCCACGGCATCGTTCTGGCCGGAGGGGTGGGCGGAACCGGCGGAGCCAGACCCAGCCGGTCCGCTCGATCCGCTTGATCCGCTCGATTCGGCGTGGGGCGGCCTGCCCACGGCCGTGGGCACGGGACTCTACCCCGGGCCGCAACCGGTGGATCTGTCCCTGCCGCAGGCCCTGCCCGACCCGACATGGTGGTCGCGGTCCAGCGGTGACCAGCCCAGCCAGTTGCCAGGGATGCAGTCGTTGCCGCCCGGACCGGGCGTACAGGATCCGGCATCTCAGTTGCCGATGTCCGGGTCGGTACCTGCCCCGCCAGCGGTCGCGGGTCTGCCTGGGCTGCCCGGGCTGCTGGACGACCCCCGGGGCGCCTCCACGGCATCGTTCTGGCCGGAGGGGCCGGCCGCGTCGTCCTGGCCGGAGGGGTGGCTGAATCCCGGCATTGATGTGACTACCTGGCACGGTGCTGGGATGTCCACCGACCCCGGCCAGCAGCACATCAACAATCAGCCCGACGACGGCGGGAACCTCGGCGACTGGGCCATCTACCCGGGGACGGAGATGGACTGGGAACCATACCCCGCACCCTCCCCAGCGGTGACCCGCACCGACGCCGGCACTCTCCACGCCGGCGACACCCTCCATCACCCGGCCGACGAGCCACCCACCCCCGCCCCACTCCACCCCGACCAACCCCAACCCCAACCCCAACCCACTGCGGGCCTCCAGTGGGTGCGCGACCCGGATGGGGCCTGGACGCTGTTCAACCAGCACATCGGTCACATCACCGCCACAACGCAGTACCGGGAGCAGCCGCTGCGGGAGTTGTGGGACGCCCTGATCCGCCGTATGGACGAGGGCGGGTTCATCACCGCCAGCGAGTCAACCCTCGCCGAGGCGACAGGCACAGTGCAGCAGACGGTGAATAAGCGGATCGGGGTATTGCGCGCCCACCGCCTGCTGGAGCTGGACCAGGGAACACGCGGTGGCGAGGCGAGTCGGTACAAGGTGACCGTTCCGGATCCGCCCCGGCAAGCATTGCCGGACCCTCCTGAGGGCAGACAGTGGGTGCTCGACCGGGATGATGCCCGGACGCTGTTCGAGCAGCACATCGGCCACATCACCACCACAACGCGGCTGGAGGAGCAGCCGCTGCGGGAGTTGTGGAACGCCCTGATCGACCAGTTGGACGGCGACGGGCTCATCACCGCCAGCGAGCCAGCCCTCGCCGATGCGACACGCACAGCGCGGCCGACGGTGCGTGGCCGGATCGTGGCATTGCGCAACCGTCGTCTGCTGTGGCTGGACCAGGAAAAACGCGGTCGCGTGGCGGCGCGGTACAGGGTGACCGATCCGGGTCCGCCCCTGCCGCAGGCCCCGCCCGGCCCGACATGGTGGCCGCAGTCCAGCGGCGACCAGTCCAGCCAGTTCTCAGGGACGCAGTCGTTGCCGCCCGGACCGGGCGTACAGGAACCGGCATCTCAGTTGCCGATGTCCGGGTCGGTACCTGCCCCGCCGGCGGGCACGGGTCTGCTCGGGCTGCCCGGGCCGCTGGGCGACCGGGACGTCCCCACGGCATCGTCCTGGCAGGCGGGGTGGGCGGGGTGGGCGGGACCGGCGTGGCCGAATCCCGACATTGATATGACCGCCCACGGTGCTGGGATGTCCACCGACTTCGACCAGCCGCCCATCGACAATCAGCCCGACGACGACAGCGGGAACCCCGGCGCCTGGGCCACCTGGCAGGGCCGGACATGAGGTTTTCCTAATGCTCATGTCACCGGGGATCATTTAGTTGATCTTTAGGGCGCGGGGTCGAGCGTCTGGCGCCGCCGCTGCTGCCCCCACCACCAGATCACGTGCTCACTTGGCGGCCCAGTGAGGACGGGCCCGCCACCCTCCGCGAATACCTGAAGACGCTCAAACTCCCCGAAGGGGTATCCCTGGACACCGACAGACAGGGGAGGCCGGGGCCGGGGCGTCTCCACCTACACCCACGTCTCCGACCAGCACTCCACCTTCGACACGAAGGTCATCGTGGCGACCGCGCCGGAGTCGCACTACGTGCTCGACGGGCTGCTGGGCAACGAGACCGACCTACCCGTGTTCGAGCACGCCACCGACACCCACGGCGCGACCCTGGCCAACTTCGCCCTGTTCGACCTGGTCGGCAAGCAGCTCTCCCCGCGCATCCGCGACCTGGGAAAGATCACCCTCTATCGGACCGGGCCGAACGCCGACTTCCTCGCCCGCTATCCGCGGGCTGGCGGCCTGCTACTCGGGCGAATCAGCCAGGTCACCCTCGCCGGACCCGCCGGCACCGTCGTGCAGACCACCCCACTGCGACCCGAACACAAGGCCATCTACCAGGCGCTTTCCGTCCAACCACCAGCCCGGGTCACCGCGTTCGACCCCCGCTAGCCAAGATCAGACAACGGCAAGAACGCGTAGGCACACGACCTTTCGGCGACGCACGCCTATCTTCGCTGCTCTCCACGCAGATCCCGATGATCGTTTAACTACAAGCTGCGGAACCCGGGTGGGTAGCGCCACTCGGACGCCGCGCGCGGTCACACGGCCGCCTGTTGGCGGCGATCCGGGTGACCAACGGTGAACGAACGGCGGCGAGTCCTGGCCAAGCGCGGCAACGATTCCACGGAATGCCAGTGGGCCGGTTGTCAAGTCGCCACCGGCGCCATCAGCGGCCCGGAAGCGTTTGATCCACGAAAGGGCGGCGGCAGGCTGCATGTGGATTAGTTCGCCCTACCCCCGCACACCGCTTGTCGCCCAGGCATACAAGGAAAACCCTGCTTGAACTGCTCCGTTCCGCGAGGGATCTCAAAAGATCGCGACGGCCCGGCGAGGATCAGGTGAACGATGAGTCAGATACACGACTCGTTGGCGCTTTCCTTGTGCCTGCTCTCGGGGTTCACTCGTGGGTGCCGCCGTGTCTACGTCTGTTATGGCCAGACATAGACACGGCGGCGCGGAGCCCGTCCGGCACGAGAAGCCCAGCCCGGGATGTGGATGGCAACCCAGCCCTAGGAATGATCGTCGGACAGTTTCCGCAGCTCATGGTCAACACTCCTGGTGTGACGTGAACCCCTCCCAAGGCTGGGCTGGACCGGCTTGATCCGGTCAATGGCCCCTTGGGACATAGCTTTGCCCGCGAGAGGTCAAAGCATGCGGAGGCGTTCGATTTCGGCGCCGTCCTTCTCTCGCAGATAGATCGCCCCGCCTGCCTCTTGGACGCGTTGGAGCAGTGCGTACATCTGTAGCGCCTTGTTGATGGCGTCCGTCTTGCTGTCGCTGGTGATCTCGACCGCTTCGGCAAGTGCGCGTGCGGTCTTTTCGGTGAGGTTGACGGTGACACGCTCGTGCGAACCACCCCCGCGCGTCGACGACGCGACGTCTGTGACTGCTGCCGAGCCCCTGGTCATAGCTTCCTCTCCTCGAATTCTCCGCTCAGCGAGCTTCCGCTCAACGGATGCGCGCAAGCCCGCGCATTCGCGCATTACGCGGGCCCGCGCACCGGTGTGCGCGTGATGCCCAGACAGTATGCGCACATCAGGCAGTTGGCTGCAAGGCAAAGGGCAGTTCGATCACGCCCCAGGTGCGAGTGAAGCTCGTCACATGTACGGATGGTTGATTGAGGTCGTGTGTACGTCGTGCGTGCTGCTCACGTATTCTGTGCGACGGATGGCAACCCTTCGTCATGTCTCCGGCCCCCTGCGGGGGCCGGAGCCCTAGAGACAACGAGGACCCCTATGCCCCGCAGGAACAGCGGCAACCGGCCCGTCCGGGTCACCGACCTGTCGCACGAGGTGCCGAGCATCTCGGCCGACGAGAACAACCACTCCCGCACCCGGGCCACCGGCCTCTCCGCCGAGCTGGACCGGGCGAACCGCCGGATCGCGCAACTGGAAAGCGAACTCAAGCGCGCCGGAGCCCGCCCCGACACTCACGTCGAGATCCTTCGGCGGCACCTCCGCCAGCGGAACAGGGCGCTGGCGACGGCGTTCGTGACCCTGGGGGCGCACGCCGGGTACGGCATGGGCACCTCCGGGTGGGGGGAGCCGCAGTGGTGGCTCCACTCCAGCCAGATGCTCGGGCTGCTCGTCGCCACCGGCTACCTCATCGCGCCGAACGTGCGCCGGCTGCTGCGTCTGATCAGTGTGACAGCGGGCCCGGAGCACGGCCGGTAAGCCGCGACCGGTCTCGGCGGGGTGATCGCCCGGTCGCCCCGCCGAGGCCACCGGCACGCCATGGTGATAATCGCGGTTATCACCAGCGTCCGGGCTCTACTCTCGACCCCGTGACCACCCCCGCCGGCGCCGTCCCGCCGCGCCCCCGAGGCGGACTCGGCCGCGGCCTCGGACACCTGATCCCGACCGGGCCGATCCCCGAGGCGATGCCGCCGGCATCATCCCCGGCGCTGGCGGCCGGCCCGGAGCCCTCGCTGATCGCGCATATCGCAGCCTCCGTCGCCGCCCTCGCGCTGCCCGCCGGCGAACCCGGCGCCCGGTGGGATCCGACCTCGGTCACCGCCGCCTGGCTACGGTGCGGGGGGCAATACGGTCCCTGCGATGACGTCCTGGCTGCGTGGTGAGACGCCCATCCCTGCGAGGGCGCTGACGACCAGGTCGCGGTCGAGCAGTCCGTCGGCGTGCAGCTCCCGCAGCACCGCGCGGGCGCTGGTCTGGCCGGGACCGCGGGCGTAGCCGTTGTTGCCGAGGAACATCAGGTGCTCCAGGCGCTCGACGAGTTGCGGGTCCAGGGCGGCCGCGGGCTCGCCGGTGAGTAGATCGCGAGCGCCCACGATTCGGGCCCAGCCGAACAGCCGGCGCGGCGCGGGATGCTCGACGACCGCCAAGGCTGTTCCATGCGCCAGTCGCATCGCCAGGTCCAGTGCCTTCGGCGTGGGCGCGTGGGCAATGACCGCGCCTGGCCGCGCAGCCAGAGCCGTCGACCTCGGCGAGACGTGCCGGCCGTCGCGCCGATAGCCGTCGAACAGCTTGCGGCCGTGGTACTCGCCCAGCAGGTCTGTTACCAACACCGCCGGACGGCCTCGCTCAGCCGCAGCGTGCTCGGCCCACTTCATCGCGACGGCGGCCGCGTCCTCGATCGTGCGGTCCGTGGTGAACGGGACCCACGCCGCCTCGTACTCGTATCTCATCCCGTGGACGGTATGCCCGGGGGCCGACAGGACTGGGCCGGTACCCGGGCCCGACGCGCTGCGCGGAGCAAGTTGGGGAAAAGTCAGACTTACGGCAACGCCGAGGCTGGCGGCGCCCTCGCGAGAGCAAGGAGAACCCGATGGGCGACGGCTCTACCTCCACCACAGTCACGTCGACCAGCACCACCGGGCGGCCTGCGGGCAAGGACCGGCTGAAGCTGGCCGGGCGGATGGACCTGCACGAAGGTGAGAGACTGATCGACTCTGACAAGGTCACTGGTGACTTCGGCACCGTCCGGGTCGCGGCCGTGACGGACCGGACCGGCGTGGTGGCGCTGCGGCTGGGACTCGGGGGCCCCGCGTACGGGAGCCGGGAAGACGCGGCCGGCCCCTGGCTCGGTGGGCCGGACCCGACCGTGGCGCTCAACGCGCGCCGGAAGGTCCGGCGCGACGAGCGGGAGGCGGTCGATGCCGAGCTGACCAGTCTGGAGGCGGAGCCTGCCACCGACCCGGTCCGCAAGGCGGCCCTGGAGGCCCGCTACCGCGTCCTGGACGACATGGACCTTGCCGAGGTGTACCCGTTGGGCTACACCGCCGTCCTGAACCAGCGGGCCGTGCAGCAGTTGCGCGCCACGCTTGCCGGCGCTCTCGCCGCTGAGGCGGAAATCCAGGGCGTCGCCGACGCCTACTGGACCGAGCACGACCACCTGGAGGCGATCCGCGACGGCCTGCGTGGCATGACCCGCAAGTGGACCCCAGAGGAAGAGGCCCGCTGGGACACGGCCACCGCCGACCTGGAAGCCCTCGCCGTCGCGGGACCGGACGTCAAGTACACGATCTTTGCCGAAGGGTCGATTCCCGCCAGCTGGGCCGACATCCACTACCGCGTCGAACTCGACGACCCCGGCATGGGCGTCGACGCGATCCTCGCCGCAGTACCCCACGGACCCGACCATCTCACCCTTGACGAGCTGTGCGGCGTCGACGCCGCCGCCCGCCTCAACCGGACCCAGGCCACCAAGATCCTGCGCATCCTCGCCCGGCATGGGGGGCCGAAGACCTCTGGCTGCTGACGACGGGCAGGGCGTGCCGGGATAATCGGGGGCAGGGAAGCCAGGAAGTTGCAAGTTGCTTCGCCTCTCCTCGCCGACGTTGTCGTCTGATGAGGAGGAGCACCCGTGCGTGGGTGGATCGAAGTGGCCTACATGCTGGCCCTGGGCGCGTCGTTCGTCTTCGCCGTGGCTTTCGCCGTGGCGTCGCGCAGCGAGAAGAAGCGCGCTGACGCCTACAAGGTCCTGGTGAAGTTGGCGGTGAAGCTGACGCTCGCCTTCGCGGTCATCTCGGCGAATCTGTAGGGCTCCAGGCGATCTGTGCGGCCGGGACACGCTGGTGTCCCGGCCACACTCGTCGCCGTTGCTACTCGGTTAGTAGGAGGTTCGCCAGGGTTCGAAGATCCTCAGGCGTCATCTCCGCTCGTAGTGATTCCGCGACCTTGTCAGGGGTGCCGCCGAGGCGCCTGATGGCAGATGCTGCTGCAGATTTGCGCGGGCGCCGCTCGCTCGTCGCGCCACTACTCGGCAGCGTTTCAGAGGTGGCGGGAGCTCGGTTAACCGCGGTTAATGGCGGCTCGGCTGGGGGCTGCTGTCGCTGTCGCAGTTCCTCAAGCTGCTCTGCGAGGGGGAGTTGGTGGAGGTCTCGGACGTCTCGGAGTGGCACCTCGCCGGATCTCAGCAGAGCCTGTAGCTCCGGCGCAAGCTTGAGCAGGTTGAGCCGTTGAGTCACCCAGGCCGGGGTGCGGGACAGCCGCTCGGCTGCGGCCTTGCCCGTCCCGCACTCCTGCACCAAGAGCTGAATCGCCCGGGCCTCCTCGATCGGATCCAAGTTCTCTCGGTCGAGATTCTCGGCTGCGGTGGCGCTGACCCAAGCCTCCCGGCTCTCCGCCAGACTGTTCTTGACGATGATGTCCAACGTCGGCTGGTTCGCCAGCAGCGCGGCGGCGCGACGCCTGCCGCCGGTGACCTGAACCCAGGTTGCCCTGCCGATGGCAGCCTCGTGCTCCGGGTAGATACGCAGGAAGGCTTCCCGGGATACCACCGCGCATGGCTGGAGCTGGCCGTGCGTGCGCATCGAGTCCGCAATGCTCCCGATTTTCGCGTGATCGGCGTCAAGGTCTCGGGTGTTCAGTGGGTTGGCCGCGACCTGCTGCACGCGAGCCGTCCGTGGCGCCGACTCGGCAAAGGCCGGAACACGTGCCTCAGGAAGCGCCGGCTCGGTGGCGAGGTCCGACAGGTTGACTCGCTTCCCTGCCACGTCAGACCTCCTGGAGGTTTGGCGCGCCGGCCTGTGACGGGATTGGCGCTGCCCCGCCGTAGCCCATCTCCAGCGCCAAGCGGAAGAAGTCCTCGCGCGCTTCCATCGCCACGCGGTTCCGCGGGTACTGCGTCACCACCATGCCCTCGGCGGACGCTCGGGAGTGCAGCTTGTACCGGCGGATGACCGTGTTGCACATGGGCCAGCCCTTGCGCTGAATGAACTGCGCGGTCTGCTGCAGGTCGGGAAGTCCGTCCCGCGGGTCCCAGCTGTTGACGACCACCCGGTACGGAATCCCGCGCGGCGCGATAACCGCTTCGATAGTTCTGGTGGTCGGGTCGTAGCAGAGCGGCTCCGGCACCATTGGCACGAGAACGTCATCGCACTCATCGAGCGCGACCTGGAGGATGCGCTCATCCTCCAGTGAGCCCGGCGTGTCGACGAAGATGTGTTCGTAGTGCAGGTTCCGCAGCTTTCGTAGGTCGCGGGGGTCGTCGACCTGAGCGAAGTCGAACGGCAGCCCTCCTCCTTGCTGCTCTACGCGCCTCGACCACCACACCGACGATGCTTGGGGGTCCGTGGACGCAACCATCACCGGGCTCTCTGGGTCGCCGACAGCTTCAGCGGTTGACCGAAGGATCGGCTCCGGGTTGACCAAGACGTCGTAGGTCACCGCCCCCAAGTTCACGGCGAGAGTGGTCTTACCGACGCCGCCTTTCTGGTTGGCGATGACATGCACCTGAGTCATACGGGCTCCGTTCCGTGTGCTTCCCTGGCCCAGCGTGGGCCGCGGTACTTCGGATGCCCGCCATGTTAGGGCTGACCTGGGCCTAGCTGAAAACCTGGTTCAGTCCGGCGCGTCCCCTGATTAACCGCGGTTAACGGGTCCGTTCGCCCTCCTGCTTGGAGGTTCGCGGCGATGGGGTGGCTCGGATGCCGCTTCGACTCCGCCATCTACCGACGTGGCCGGAGGTCGGCATCGCTGGCGGCCCCGGGCCCGTCAGGGCTGCTGGAGCTGTGCCGCGCAGCCGCCCAGCAGAGCGTTGACCGCCGCGGCCGGCGGAAGGTTGTCCAGCATGAGCAGGTCCGGCCTCTTGGAGATCTGACGGTGCAGAGCGTCGTCGGCCTGGTCCCGGAAGGCGCTCAGCCGACGCAGGTAGTTCGAGTCCGTTTTTTCCCAGGGGTGACTACTCGCCACGGCGGCGAAGCCCTTTTGGCCGAACAACGGTGGCACATGGTCGAGAAGCGCCCGCAACACCGTGTGCGCCGCATAGACATGCCCGGCCCGCCAGCAGGCGTCCAGCTCCTCGGCCAGCGCCACCAGCTTGGTGGTATCCCAGCCCGTGCCCGCGCACTCGCGAAGCTGCTCCAAAGCCAGCGGGTTGATGTACGCGCCGGCGGTCAGCGCCTCCTCGGGCTGCGCGGCCCCGGTGATTGCCACCTCGCTCGGCGCGAAGAAGGTGTTCGTCACGGGGACGGGCTGATTGCCCTCCTCCCACCAGCTGACCCGCGCGTCGACGAAGTCCTCCACCGACTGCACCTTGCTGAACCGCCGCACCTCCGACCCCAGGTGAAGGGTCCACTCCGATCCGTCCGGCGCCCGCCCGGCCTGCGCCCACCCCCAGTGGTGCGCGGTCAGCAGCAGGTGCAGACGGTCCATGCTGCCCGGGTCCGGCCGCAGCTCCACCGGGATGGCCCGCCGCACCTGCCGCCAGTACACCTGCACCGAGGTCTCCCCGACCTTCGGTTCCCGGGTCGGCTCCTGTCGCGCGCACCAGCGCACGGCCCGTACAAACGCCTCGGCGTCCTCCGCGCCGCCGCCAGCGCACCGCACCACGCCGCTGATCGTCAGCTTCACCTCGTCGCGGGCGGCCGGGTCCGTCCGGATCCCGCTGCGCATCAGCAGCCCGTCGGGCAAATCCCTCATCACTGCGGCGGCGCTCGCGGCGCCGCGCCGCTTCAACCTGATGAACGCGCGGTCGACCTGGTACATCGTCGGCCAGGCGGTGCCGGCGTGGAACTCGTCGTAGATCACTTGCAGCAGGGCGACCTGGACGGTGGTGAGGGCGACGGTCGTCGCGCCTCGACGCTCGGCAATGTTCCACATTCGCCTGGTTCCTCAACATCTCAGATGGCAGGTGCAAGGGAATCCTGGCACCCGACGGCCGCCGCTCGTAGCCCCGCCGAGCAACAGCGGATCACCGACGACCGAGAGCGTCGGAGGGCCATGACCGCCCGGTCGGAGGCTGCTGCCGTGCTGGCCGCTCGGGCGCCGAGGTTGCCGAAGTCGGCGGCGGACATCGTCGACGCCTGGTTGTGGGCGCCGGGCAACGAGTGCGCTCAGCTCGCCCACCGGTGGCTGGTCGCTGCCGGCGTCGGCCCGGACCCAGCCCTGCCCAACTACAGGTGGTGGGAGGACGTCCGTCGAGCGGACTGGCCGACCCGGGTACACGCCGCTCACGCACTCGGCATCGCCCGCCGCGAGGTGCAGGCCCGCGGTACCTACCGGTCCTGGAACGAGGGGGACAAGGAGTGGATGGACCGCCTCGTTGAGGAGGCCGGCTACACCCCGACCGAGTGGGAGCAGGCCCGCCTGGCCGCCATCGAGCCGCCCGCTGACGAGACCGCCGTCGACCAGGTCGACGCGGAGGTGCCGGCGCGGGTGTCGCTGGCCTACGACGCCGAGGACGCCTGCTGCTGGCTGCTGTTCTACGACCTGGAGGTCGACAAGCCGGCCGCGTGCGCGGAGCACCTCACCGACCCCGACGACGTCGACGGCGCCCAGGCGTGGGCGGCCGAGGTGTTGGCCGAGCGGCACCGGATCGAGGTCACCGGCTGGACCGACGGGCAGTTGCTGCCCGGCCGGCCGGCGTACCTCGCGGTGCACGCCGGCGATCTCACCGCGGCGGCGGCCGGGACGGGCCCAGTGGGGGAATGGCGGCTGGTGCACGACCCGGTCGACGACGCCTGGCTGCTCCTGGCCGACGACAAGCCCCACGCCGACCATGACGCGCTGCCCGCCGCCAGCGTCGACGAGGCGTGCCAGTGGGCCACCACCGTGCTGGCCGACGCCGGCGTGGTCTGCCACGGCTGGACCACCCGCGCTGACGGCAACGCGGCGCTCGAGTACGTGGCCGACCTGACCGGGGAGTGCTGACCTGACCGACCGTGGTGATTCCGCGTAATCGAGTCACGGCGAGCGGCCCGAAGGAGATTCGGGCCGCTCGCCGTGTGTCCAGCAATCGATCGTTTCCCGAACAAGATCAGAAAGCAGGACATCGGCCGGTCAGTGCCGTCCAACAAACCTGTCCAGAAAGCCGGCGTGTCCAACAAGACGACCACGGGTTTGTCGGACAGGATCAACGGCATGACCGCCCCCGCGCCCACGCCCCCGCCGGGCGACCTTCTCATGCCGGCCCCGCTGTCCGGGGTGCTCGTCGGCTACGGTCGGGTTTCGACCCGAGAGCAGAACCTCGCCCGGCAGGAGGCGGCGCTGACCGCAGCCGGTTGCGTGCGCTGCTTCTTCGACAAGGCCTCCGGCAAGAACACGAACCGGCCGGAGCTGGAGCGGATGTTCGACTACATCCGCCCCGGCGACGCCCTGACCGTGGTGTCCCTTGACCGGCTCGGCCGCTCCCTGGAAGACCTCATCAGCATCGTCGGCCGGCTCAAGCGCCAGGGCGTGGGGTTCCTGTCCCTGCACGAGAAGCTGGACACCACAACCGCCGGCGGCATGTTCGTCTTTCACGTCTTCGCCGCCCTGGCCGAGTTCATCCGCACCATCATCGCCGCCAACACCAACGAAGGCCTCGCCGCCGCCCGCGCCCGCGGCCAACGCCTCGGCCGCCCACCCGCCATGACCCCCGAGAAGACCGCCTACGCGCTCCAGTTGCTCGCCGAGCCCGACCGATCCATGTCCTCCATCGCCAAACTGCTCGGCGTCTCCCGCACCACCCTCTACAAGGCCCTACCCAAACTCACCCCGCCCCGGCCCGCCAACAGACCCACCCCGCAGCTCCCGGTGCCGCCCACCACCGGCCAGCACGACCAGTTGCTCACCTCCACACCCGGACCTCTCGCGTAAGGGGAGCCAGGCGCGGCGGACCGCAGACGCCGCTCCGTCGCTCGGTCATCAGTGGCCGACGACGCGCGGCAAAGGTGAATGACGCGCGGCAAAGGTGAATAAGGGTTCCGCAACCAGCTCCACAAGCGTGCCGTACGGCCCGATGCCCGCAGGTCGCCAGCAAGGCCGAACGGCGCTGCCTGGCCGGCCCTTCGACGTGCAATCCGGTCGAACCTGAACTAGTCAGGCATGCCGTTGTCACGCCTGCCGTCCTCGTTCTGTCGAGAATCGCGCATCCGACGCCGCACAGCCAGGGCAGCAGCAAGACCGACGCTGGCAGCGATCAGCTGCACCAAGCTGTTAGCCAAGTTGACGAGTTCAGCCAGTTCGTGGGGGATACCCACCGCAGCCTCCGAGGTCGATTCCTCCCGCGCGCTATGCGGCGCGCGGCCCCCCCGCGAGGCCCGGTGGATGTCTCGCTCCACGGGCAACTGTGTTCAGTGTGCCAGGTCCCGACAAGGCTTCGGGTATTCGTCAGCGCACGCCACGTCGAGCCGATCCTGACGAGGTCAAGTCCCTGGGAGTGGTGTTTCGCGGTTGAGGCGTGATCTTTTCGGTCTGGGTTAGAAGGGGTGTTCTCCGGGGTCGGTGGTGGAGTCGTT